>ONJE01000063.1 GCA_900318045.1 uncultured Eubacteriales bacterium | reverse complement strand
GCTGGCGCTGTTTGCCTGCGTGCTGTTCGTGGGCTCCTGCATACTCAGCACGGCGGACATCTATCCCAAGACCCCGGACGGCCAGCCCCTGGTGGCCGCGGCGGGATTGGTGTTCTCCATTGCCCTGGCGATCTACACGGTCAAGCGCATGACAAAGAAATAAACGCAATCAAATGGGTCAGGGGGCGACGTGATCCGTCGCCCCCGGGTTATTCATGCTGACGCTTCATTGCCGGATGCGCGGTATGGCACACGGAATCGCCGTGAACCGGATGGAATCAAGGCGAGGGGAGACGCAATGATACAGGATAAGACCAACAGCAAGCTGCTCGACCGGGCAATCGTATTCGCGACCAAAGCACATAGCGGCACGCTCCGGAAGAAAGACGGAATTCCCTATATTCTGCACCCTATGGAGGTGGCCTCCATTGCGGGCGGCATCACCACTGACGAGGAAGTCTTGACGGCTGCCCTGCTTCATGATACAGTAGAAGACACAAATGTGACGCTCGATACGATCAAGTCACAATTCGGCGACCGCGTGGCGGCGCTGGTCGCTTCGGAAACGGAAGATAAGCGAAGGGATCGCAGCCCTGCCGAAACCTGGATGCAGCGCAAGATGGAATCTCTGGCGGCGCTGCGCAACGCAGTAGATCCGGGTGTGCACGTGCTGTGGCTCAGCGATAAGCTGGCCAATATGCGCTCCTTTGCGAGACAGTATGAAAAAGAGGGCGACAGGATGTGGAAGGATTATAATCAAACCGACCCTGCCCAGCAAGCCTGGTATTACAGGACGATTGAAGCGCTGACGTCGGATTTGAAGGACACGAATGCATGGAAGGAACTGCGTGCCCTGAATGCCCGTGTTTTTGGAGGTGTGAAGGAGTGAGCACACTGAATAACAGTATCGCCAATGACGCTTTGACCATCGCGCTGGATGGCAGGGTGGATTCCAAGAACGTAAAGCAGGTTGAGGCGGATATCAATAAATGCGTCAGCGTGAAACCGGCTGGCCCCATCATACTGGACTGCCAGAAGCTGGACCTGATCAGCAGCGCCGGGCTGAGGATGATCCTGCGGTTGAAGCAATCCATAGCGGATACGAAGCTCATCAATGTGAGTCCATCCGTGTTTGATGTGCTCCAAACCACAGGCTTTACGGAACTGATGGAAGTGCACAGGGCCTATCGGGTGATTTCGGTCAAGAATTGCGAGAAGATCGGGCAGGGCTCGAACGGCGTCGTCTACCGCTATGACGAGGATACCATCGTCAAGACCTATTGGAACCCGGACGCACTGCCGGAGATTCATCGGGAGCGGGAATTGGCGCGCACGGCTTTTGTGCTGGGCGTTCCCACCGCCATCTCCTACGATGTCGTGCGCCTGGAGGACGGAGGCTTCGGGGCGGTATACGAGTTGCTGGACGCCAAGAGCTATATCAAGGTGTTAGCCGACGGGGAAAAAACCTTGGATGAACTGGTGGACATGAGCGTCGACCTGCTCAAGCTCATCCATTCCCGCGAGGTCAAGCCGGAAACGATGCCGGACATGCGGGAACTGGCCATGGGATGGGTGGAGGATGTGCGCGCGTTGGTGACGCCTGAGGAATATGAAAGACTTCGGGAGCTCATGGAAGCCATACCACAGGATATGCACATGCTCCACGGGGACTTCCATTTCAAAAACATCATGCTCCAGAACAATGAAAGCCTGCTGATCGACATGGATACCCTCTGCTACGGACATCCGATTTTTGAGCTTGCATCCATGGTCAATGCCTACCGGTGTTTTTCGGAAACGGACCCGGAGGAGAGCATGCGGTTTTTGGGCATTCCGGCTGAAACGGCGATTGAAATATGGGATAAGAGCCTGCAACGTTACCTGAGCGGAGCGGACGAAGCTGTGATTCGCGCCGTGGAGCAAAAGGCCATGCTGATCGGACACTTGCGCATCATGCGCCGCGCATATCGCAGAAAACTGACGGATACCCCCTATGGGCGTAAGGTCTATGACCACAGTCGCCAGCGGATTTCCGAGCTTCTGCGGGTGGTGGATTCGCTGACTTTCTGACAGGGGGGAGATGAGCCAATGAGCGTTTTCTCTCAGATATCGACGATAAAGAAGATGTATGATGAAGGGACGGATATTGCCAGCGCGGGGGAGGAGGGAAAGACTACCCTCAGCCGCTGGGTTCAGGGCGGCTTCTGGCTGATTTCATTCCTGGCGATTGCCAGCATGGTGATGCTCAGGATGTTCAGCGGTGGCGATATGCCGCCAAGCTGGGCGTCCAGCGTGGGCATAGAGTCGTTCAGCATCACGGTTAGCGCCATCATATACTATTGCTATATGCAGGACCCTGTCAGCGCTGAGGCGAATACGGCCCTGTTCGCAGAGTTGCTGATGGCCGATACGCTCGCCCTGTTCCTGGATGTAGTGTCATGGCTGGTGCAGGGCCAGGCAAACTTTGCAGCGGTAAACGCCATCACCAATACCCTGCTCTATCTGGATAACTGCTTCATTGTGATCCTGTTCTGGCGATATGCTGCCTTTATACTGCAAATCCCGAAAGAGACGGAGCATAAGGTGAACCGCATATTGTCCGGGCTGTCCATACTGATCGAAGTCGTGCTGGTGGTGAATTTCTTCAAGCCGCTGCTGTTCAGCGTGGATGCCCAGGGCGTCTATCGCCGGGAGGCATTGTTCCCGTTGGCCCTGGCGCCGGTGCTGGTGGTGTTGCCGCCGCTGACCCGGGGCTTCATGGGCTACAACGGCCCGGAAAAGGTCAAACAGGTGGCCGGTTTGTTCTTTTTGCTGCCGCTGATAGGGGTGGCGTTGACCTGTGCGCAATTTGGCATATCCATTCAGTACAGCGCGGTGCTGCTGTCGATACTGCTGGCGCTGGGTGTCATCGTGGCATACCGGGGCAAGAGCATCACCGCAACGCGCACGGAGCTTGGCATGGCGGCTCGGATTCAGGAATCCATGCTGCCCAGCACCTTTCCCGCGTTCCCGGATCGCACGGAGTTCGACCTCTGTGCCAGCATGGACCCGGCCCGGGAAGTGGGCGGCGATTTCTACGACTTTTTCCTGATCGACGACGACCACCTGGCATTGCTGATCGCGGATGTTTCCGACAAAGGCGTGCCCGCCGCGCTTATGATGATGTCGGCGAAGATACTCATCCATTATCGTTCGTGCCAGGGCGGTACGCCGGCGCAGATTCTGACGGATGTCAACAACGAGCTGTGCGTCAAGAACGATTCGGGCATGTTTGTGACGGTGTGGATGGGCATACTGGATACACGGGACGGCACGCTGACCTGCGTCAACGCCGGTCACGAAAACCCGGCAGTGAAGCGCTCCGACGGGGCTTTCCGGCTTTTCCATGACAAGCATGGCCTCCCCCTGGGCGTCATGGGGGGAATGCGGTATCAGGATTATACCCTTCAGTTCAATCCCGGGGATTCTGTATTTGTCTACACGGACGGCGTACCCGAGGCCAACAATCCCTCAGAGGAGCTCTATGGGTTCCAGCGGCTGGAACGGACGCTGGCACAGCTGGACGATCCCTCCCCACAGGATGTCCTGAAGGCGGTGCAGGCAGATGTGGATGAATTCGTAGGCGACGCTGATCAATTTGACGATTTGACGATGCTGTGCATGAAATATCAGGGCAAACGCAGCGAAGCGACTGAATGAGGCTGGATGGGTTAAGGAAATACCGCACAATCAAGGCGTGCAGCCGTATTGTGCGGTATTTTTTTATACTAATCTCAATCTAAATGTATGCAAGCATCCCGCAGGCTTGCTGGCGGCAAGTCAAGGGACTTCAACGCCGGTATGGCGGAAAAGATGCCGCATGATTGTATAGGTTTAGGTTGAGATTAGTATTACAATAAATGGCATTCTCGATGGAGATAACCATTGCAAGGGAAATGGTGTACGGTGTGCGCCGCTACGGTCACATTTCACGTCCAGCACAAGTTTTGAGACAGCTCCTTCGGTGCAGCGCTGAAACGTATGCAGCTGTGATATACAGTTTACAGAGACGCGCTTTATCCCTCTCGCGTTGGGTTGGTGTTTGCCAGCTCATCGCGAATCTTTATCATGCGATCCGGATAATCGCCGATCAGCGCATCCGCGCCGGCTTCGAGGCTCTTGAGGATGTCGGCTTCGTCGTTGACGGTCCACACGTTCACCGCCATGCCCATGGCATGGGCTTTGTCCGCTTCCTGATATTTCAGGAGCTCGGAGAAGTGGGGATGAATGGCGTCGATGCCCACCAGGTGTGCCAGGTTCCAGGGGTCGACGACTTTTCTGTTATTGAGCTTGCCGACGGGTGTGCGGAGCAAACCGACGCGTGCCCTCGAATCCAGGTGCTTGAGAAGCAGCAGGCTGGCGCTGTTGAAGCTGGAATAGAGAATGCGATCCGTCATGCCCATTTCGTCCGCAAGCAGAATACACTTCTCTTCGATATGCTCGTAGCGTATGTGGCTCGTCTTCAACTCCGTGTTGATTTCCAGGCCGGTTGGCTTCAGCAATTCGTAGACCTCCCGCAGCGTGGGGATGGTCGCGTTCGCATATTCGGGGTGGACTTTGTTGAAGCGCAGTTTTTTCAATTCAGCCACGGTCATATCCCGGATGAACCCGAAGCCGTTGGAAACGCGGCTGAGTTCCTCGTCATGGGCGACCACCAATTCCCCATCCCTTGTCATGTGCACGTCGAGCTCTACGCCATCCGCGCCCATCCTGGCTGCCAGCTCGAAGGCTTCAAGTGTGTTTTCCGGCGCATAGCCGGAGGCACCGCGATGTGCATAGATCTTCTGCATGACCACAGACCTCCCATCATGGTTATTCACGCGCTGTCGTTGTTTTCCGACCGTGGTCGGACGTCGTTTCAAGTGGTCTCCAGGGCCAGAACCCGCTGCATGCACTGGTGCTCCTTCACACAGCTCATGGTGAACCAGCATACCTGGCTCGTCAGGGAAGCGGCCCAGATGCCCCACACGCCCCAGGAGAACACCGATGTCAGCGTGTAGGCCACCGTCGGACTGATGATCAGTACGCAGATAGTCGCCATGTTCCGGGGAGATTTCACATCGCCCATGCCACGCATTGCCGCGACATTGATGATGCGGATGATCTGTAACAGTGTCAGCGCGGCAGCGACATAGCTATAGGAAATGCCCTGTAAGATGGCCTCCTCATCCTGGAAGAACTGCCTGAAGAACATCCGCGCGCCAAAGATATAGATGGCGCTCAGCATGATGGAGATTCCTACGCCGACGATCCGGGCAAGATGCACGTAGTCCTTCACCTCGCGGTACTGCTTCGCGCCCATGCACTGGCCGACAAGAGAGACGACCGCTGCCTGCATACCGTCTCCGAATGAGAAGGAGTAGTTGAGCAGTATCATCGTGACGGAATAGACCGCCGTCAAATCCGAGGACAAGCCGGATATGATGATGCTGGACAGCAGAAAGCCAATGCGGGTGAACAGATTTTCGATCACGGTGTTGCCAGCTTTGACGCGGATATTCTTCATGATCTCCGGGTCTTTGTTTCGGGTGAGTACGCCCTTGAGGGTTAAAAAGTCCGCTTTCTTGGACAGCAGCACGATGCTGATGACGCAGGCGGCAGCCATGCCGCATACGGTGCCGAGCGCGTCGCCAACCACACCGAGTTTCGGGAAGCCCCAGTGGCCTTCGATCAGAAGGTAGTTGACAAAGATGTCCACCACACCCATCGAGATGCTGGAGATCAGGGTCAGGCGGGTCTTGCCGATGCCCCTCAGGGCGGCGTTCAACACGATGGAAACGGTGTTGAATACCAGGAAGAACATGATGATGCGGAAGAAGCTGACGGACATGCCTACGGTGTCCGGCTGCCGGTTGCAGATGGACATGATGGGTCCGGCCAGCACGCCGCAGGCGATGCCGAGGATGAGGGACAGTATGACCGTGAGCCGAAAGATCGTCTGGAAGTAGGCGTTGGCTTCGTCGCGGTCCTTGCGGCCCAGGGCCTGCGCCACGAAAACGGAAACCGCCGTGCCCATGGCGAAGAAGATCGACAGTATGATGAGCTTGGGCTGGGATGTGAACGATACGGCTGAGACTGCCCCCTTGCCAAGACCGGAAATCATCTTGGTATCGATGGTGCCGATGACCACGGCAATGATGCTCTCGATGACCGCGGGGATGCCGATGGTGGCTATATTTTTGAGCTTTGTCGATGTGCTCGTGTGTTGGATGGATGCTTCCATAGGGCTTTACCTCTCACGACTTTTGGTTTGTTGGCGCAGTTCATTGACGTATTGCATAATATCATCGTTCGTGATCTCGATCACATTGGGCGTTTTGCCCTCTGAGAGCTGGGCCACCCTGTCGTAACAATGGAGGAAGTAATCGATGGACTGGCGTATGGCTTCCATTCGCTCACCGCTGTCGGATTCCGCCATGATGCTATAGAAACCGTCATAGGTCTCGACCGCGTGGTTGGTCTGATTCCGGATCTCACCGACATAGTAGTATGCAAAGAGCAGGTCTTCCACTGCCTCTTTGTCCGGACAGATCGTGCAGGCGCGAATATCCCCAGGGTCCTTGTTGTCGATTTCGTCGGCGCGCAGCTGCGCGTACTGTTGTATGTACTCCCTGCCGTGCTTTTGGTGGTTCGCCTTCGACCGGCTGTAGTATTTGATGTAGTAGTGCGACAGTTTGTCCAGCTTGTACTTCTCAAAGGGGCGCAGGTCGTAATAGATTTGGGCGAAGATTCTCGCAACCTGTTCCCGGCTGTCCTCTGAATCGCAGTAGAAATAAAAGCCTTTATCGATAAAATCCTGGGGGGCGCGGGATTCAATGAGCGTCAATGTCTGCTGCCAAAATTCCCTCTTATAGGCCCAGCGGACCAAGTCTATAAACT
This sequence comes from uncultured Eubacteriales bacterium, assembly GCA_900318045.1. Lineage (GTDB taxonomy): Bacteria > Bacillota > Clostridia > Christensenellales > Aristaeellaceae > UBA2862. The sequence goes on along the minus strand of ONJE01000063.1, from coordinate 16,487 downwards.
CCGTCGTACCCTTTCTCAGCAAGGAGCCGTAGTCCTTGCGGGTGGCATCCATCAGGGCCGCGAACAGCTGCTCCATGGGCGTGTTTCCGTCGATGCTATCCCCGCTGAGCAGCAGATCACGGATGCTTTTGATGCCACGCTCAATATCGTTGATGTCGCACAGGGAGATGCCGTTGTCGATATTGCGCATCGCGTAGACGATGCTGTCGACCTTTGGGTTTTTCACATTGACCTTGCTCCAGTATTCGACCACACCCTTTGCCTTTCCATTTGTGCGGAAGGCCTCCATGCCGGAAAGCAGCTCGTTGACTCTCTGGCTGTCTGTGTTGTCGGTGATCCGATCGGCCAGCATGTCAGGCCGGGAAGAGGTGGTGATGGTTTTGCGGAGTCTGATCTGGTTTTCGGGGAATACGCGCAGCATATTGCAGAAGTTGACGATGCTCATGGTCACGGAAGCCTCGCTGTTCTGCAGGCACATGTACAGATCGGTGCCATTGAACCCATCCGCACCTTCGGGATGGGAGAGGATGTGTAAGATGTGCCTCAGGAATGCGTAAGGCTCGCCCTCGCTGACGGGGATAAAGCGAATGCGAACGTTCGCGTTTCGCTCCATAAGCTCCATTTTGGAGGTTTCCTTCAGCCTCAAATATAGGTGATAATGCACCCACGTCCTGTAGCGCTCATAATCCGACTCCGGCACTATGCCGCGCATGGCCTTGTGCATCGCATCAACCAGGTCGTTGTTCTGCGCCAGCAGGTGGAAATAGCGGCTCGGCTTATCCTTTTCGTCCGGAAGCTGCTTGTCGAAGAAGTTGCGGATGAAGGTACGCATCTCTGCCTCTTCCTCTTCAGATAGCAGGGCGTCGATGTCCTGTGTCTCCGCATGGACATCGTCCATGTATTCAGAGAGCCTGTAGCACAGCAGTTCGTAGCGCGACAGCTTGTCCAGGTTGACGGTGGAAGAGGGAATGCTGTCCCGCAGTTGTAAGGACCTGGCCTCCTTCGATGGTCCCATCATGTTTGAGCCGATGATGATGATTTCATCGATCGGCGTGGTGGCGAGCATGTATTTACATGTCGCTTCCGCAGGCATCAGAGCATCACAATACAGCGCCTTTCCGTTGTCCACCAGCGCATAGTAGAAGGATTTATTCGATATGTTGTCCCCGCTGAACAACGTCGTTAGCATTACCCGATGTTTCATATGTATATACCTCCATATTAGCCATCTTGGTATATCGTAATACGAGGGAGCAATCATGTCAATCAATTTAGCGAAAGGTAACGCAATATCAACATATTCGTGGGCAGATGGGGCTGTGAAACTGCGAAAACCCGTTTCACAGGGAGCGGAAAAGCGTTTCCTCGGTGCCGCCACAGACGCATTGAAATATCCGCATATACATGGGAAAATGTTCATACCAAAGCTGAGATATGTTCAAATCAGCTTCATTGACAGCCCTTGGAAAGTGTGATACCATAATCAAGTGCTATATGCAGGGGTTCGTGGCAATGGTCCCTGCCATATTGCAACAGCCCGTCGGTTACGTCTGCGCAGACCGCGGATTTGCGGGCGTATCACCGCGCGGGAAGGTCTACAAGCAATGCCAAAAGACTATAGGAGGGAATATCCATGAAGAAGCTTGTTTCAATGCTGCTGGTGCTGACGATGGTGCTGGCGGTTGCGACGAGTGCGGTTGCCGCTTGTGACATCAAGGCCGGCATGTGGGTTGAGTTCAAGAAGGATTCCGCTGCCTACAGTGCCGCAAAGTCCGGCAAGGAGACCAAGAACGTCGTGCAGAAGGGCTCCGTCGCATACTGCGACAAGGTCTGTGGCAAGTATGCCCGCCTGATCGTGAACGTCAATGCCGATACCAAGGCCTGGTTCAAGGTCGACGACCTGAAGGAAACCAGTAAATTCGTAACCAAGGTCGTATGGGCCAAGGGCGGCAAGGGCATGTCCACCGAGAGGGCTATCTATCCCACCGATCCGGTGATCAAGGGGCTGTATGTGAAGGTCAGCGGCCACACCAACCTGCGCAAGGCCCCCGGCATGAAGTGTGCCAGCCAGGGCGTCGTCGAAAAGGGCAAGCTGCTGAAGCTCACCGGCCGTTATGGCTTCGATGATCGCGATGTGGAATGGCTCGAGGTTTGCTACAAGGGCAAGAAGCTGTGGGTTTCCACCAACTTCCTTAAGGTCCGCTCCAACGGCTACACCATCCGGTTCTACGACAAGGACGGCAACAGGGTTTATCCTACTTACGAATAACCGGTGTCGCCTGGATCAGGGCAGGGGCAATAGCCGTATGCCTTGATGATGTTGAATCTGCAAGGCTCGGATTTCGCGGGCACCGCAACGCCTGCCGCCGCATATGCGCGGAGGGCTCAGGTTCCGCGGACCGATGGCGCGAAGTACATATGCCGCGGGCACATAACAGGGCTCCGGAGGAATTGTCCTCCGGAGCCTGAATATTAGAGTGTGTTTCTAAAATGCCTGAAGTGCAATTTCGGCGTCTTTGTCTGCATTTCGGCGTTGATTTTCCTTGACTTAGCCCCACTAAGCCTGCGGAAAATCGCCTTGAAATGCGGGCAAATCCACTCGAAATTGCATCTCCCTGCATTTTGAAACACACTCTAAACGGATGGCTCTATGCCCGCTTCGGTAAGCTCCCGATGAATTCGGTGATATTGTCATCCGATTCCACCCGGATCTCCCCGCCGTAGGCCTTCACGATCTCCTCGACGATGTTCAGGCCGGAGCCGTGGCCATCGCTCTTGGTGGTGAAGCCCAATTGGAAGATGCTGCGACGCAGTTGCGGGGGAATGGCGGGACCGTTGTTGCCCACGCGAAATGTGTACGCGCCGGGGGTCTCGTCGATGGTCAGGTCGATGCGCTTTTCCGGTCGTTCCGGTGATTCCATCAGCGCGTCCCGGGCATTGTCGATCAGGTTGCCCAACACCCGACACATTTCCCAGCCTGGCACAGGCATTCCCTGCCAGCCGGAGTGGATGTGCAGCACCAGCGCGATCCCCAGCGCTTCGCAGTCCTGCCGCTTGGCAGCGATCAGCGCGTTCACGGCGGGGATGGCTGTCTTCAGGGCGCTGCCTGCCCGCTTGATGTCACCGTACACGCTCTCCACATATTTCATGGCTTCGTCGGCGTCATTCAGCTCCAGCAGTGAGAACACGACCTGCAGGTGGTTCATGAAGTCGTGACGTTGCTTGCGCAGGGTGCCGTTCAGGGCCTCCAACTGGCGGTTGGCCTCTTCAAGCATCCTGGCCTGTTCCACGATCCGCCCGGCGTTCAGGGCTTCGCGGATGTCGGCCACCGCGCCCCAGGTCACGATCAACAGCGCCGCGGCAATGGCGGCGATTTCGATGTGCCGCCCTTCCGTAGGCGCGTGGACGATCGTATACACCAGCACCGCCACCATGGCTGCGACCTGCAATGCGTTGATCACCACGGTAAAGCGGGTGGCCTTTTTTACGTTCAGGCGTTCCGTGAGTCTCGTTTTCATGGGCATCATGATACAATATCGGCGTCAATCATAGATCGACGCCGATACGAAAAGACCTTGTATAGGTATTCCCTTGCCGCAATTACAGCTGAGAGGTGCAGTGCGGGCAGCGGGTCGCGTCTTCGGCGATCTCGCTCTTGCAGTAGGGGCACAGCCTCGGAGCGGGCTTGGGCGCTTCCGGCACGGGCTTCTTCAGCTTGTTCATGGCCTTGACCACGCCGAACAGGCACAGCGCGATGATCAGGAAGTTGATGATCGTGGAGATCAGCACGCCATAGTTCAGCGTCGCGGCGCCGGCTTCCTGCGCGGCGGCCAGGGTGGCATACTTGCTGCCATCCAGCGAAATGAACCAGTTGGAGAAATCGACGCCGCCGGTGAGCTTCGATACGATCGGCATGAAGATATCGTTGACCAGACTGGTGACGATGTTGCCAAACGCGCCGCCGATGACGACACCGATGGCCATATCGACCACATTACCTTTCAGTGCAAACTCTTTGAATTCGTCAATCATCTTTCCCATGTTGAATTCCTCCCTTTCGTACCTCATAGAAAGCATTTTTACCGCGCTATTATATCACATATTTCCGGGAAAATAAAGTATTTTCCCGGATTTTCATGAAATATATGATTACGCCACATAATCAGCGCGATCCCTTGTCGTAGGGGATGCCTTCTGCCTTGGGCGCGGCGGAGTTCTTCGAGAAGATCACCAGCACCACAAGGGAGATGATGTAGGGCAGCATGTTGTAGACCGTGGAGGGCAGGTTCAGCCGGCTGAGGAACGAGAAGCCGGTATACACGTTGCTCAGCGCACGGAAGAAGCCGAACAGCAGCGCCGCCACGGCGATGCGCTGGGGTTTCCAGCCGCCGAAGATCATAACCGCCAGGGCCAGGAAGCCAAAGCCGGCCACGCCGTTTTCAAACTTCCATTCGGAAACGCCGGCGGTGATGTACACCAGGCCGCCGAGACCGCCCAGCAGGCCGGAGATCAACACGCTTGAACACGTTGATGCCCACGGAGGCTGCGGCCTGGGGATGTTCGCCGCAGGCCATCAGGCGCAGGCCGAACCTGGTCTTGTACAGCAGCACGATGCTCACCGCCAGCAGCACCACGGTCAGCAGGGTCAGCCAGCTGAATTCCTTTCCGGGCCAGATCAGGAAGGCCTTGCGGATGTCCACATAGGCAATGGTGGCGGAGGGGTTGTCGGGGTTGGTGGCGGTATTGATGGCCTTCACGATGACCGTCGCCGCCGCGACGCCCAGCAGGTTCATGGCCGTGCCCACCAGGGTCTGGTCAGCCTTGAAATTGATGGCCGCCACGGCCAGCAGCAGCGAGTACACCATGCCGGCGAGCATCGAAGCGCACACGCAGGTCAGGATCACGACAAAGGCGTTGGTGGCCGGCGAAAGCATCCGCATCACCAGCGCGCCGCCCAGTGCGCCGAACACCATGATGCCCTCAAGGCCGATGTTGATGACGCCCGAATGCTCCGAAAAGCAACCGCCCAGCGCCACCAGCAGCAGCACCGAGGCAAACAGCAGCGTATACTGTAAAAGCAGAATCATGAAGCCTTGCCTCCTTTCTTGCCCGCCCCACGGTCCTTGTTCATCTGTTGCTTGAAGAACAGTACGAACGCGCACATGTAGATGATGACGGCGGAGATTAACCCGGCGATTTCGGCGGGATAGATCTTTTCCATGAAGGAGCCGCCATCGGTGATGTGCTGGATGAAGAAGGAGGAGAAGATGGCCCCGATGGGGTGCAGGCCGCCCAGGAAAGCCGCCGCGATGCCGTTGAAGCCCATCGCGGGAACGGCAGTGACGGCCATGGGCCACTTGATCATGTCGGTCAGGTAGTACATGGACGCGCCCATGCCGGCCAGGCCGCCGGCGATGGCCATGGTGAGCACAATGTTGAACCGGTCCCTCATGCCGCAGTAGCGGGCGGCGTTCTTGTTCAGGCCGGTAGCCCGCAGTTCGAAGCCCAGCCTGGTCTTGGTCAGCAGCACCCAGATGCATATTGCGATGACCACCGAAAGGGGTACCGCGAGGGTGATGTACTGGTGGTTGTTCAGCAGCTTGTCAAAGCCCAGCGTCGGCAGCACCGCCGCGGGGAAGTTTTTCTTCAGGGACCAGGTCTCGCTCATGTTGATGTCCATGTAGGGGGCCAGGAGCATGTTCACCAGGTACAGGCTGATCCAGTTCAGCATGATGCAGGAGATGACCTCGTTGACGTTCCGGGTGGCCTTCAGGAAGCCCGAAAGCGCGCCCAGCAGCGCGCCCGCCAGCGTGGCCATGATGACGCAAAGCCACCAGGGGGCTTTCATGCCGATGGCGAAGAACAGGCTCATGCCAACGCCCGCCACGTACTGGCCGGCCGCGCCGATGTTGAACAGGCCGACCTTGTAGGCAAACAGCACCGACAGCGAACACATCAGCAGCGGCGCGGTCTTGACCAGGGTGTTGCCCAGGTTCTTGAGCTGGCCGCGGGTGGAGTTGAAGGTCAAAAAGTTCAGCATGATGGTCTTCATGGCGTTCCACGCGCCGGCGGGATTGATCAGCAGCAGCACCACAAAGCCTACCAGCAGGCCCAGGAGTATGCAGATCAGCGAAGCCAGCAGCGTCTGGACGGCCGGTTTTTTCAGGAATGGTGTTTTATTCTTTTCCATGTCGCTCATCTCCTTACTGCCGTTTCGCGCCGGCCATGTACAGGCCCATTTCCTCGGGCGTGGTGGTCTTCGGGTTCAGCTCGCCCACGATTTCGCCCTCGTACATCACCAGGATGCGGTCGGACACGTCCAGCACCTCGTCCATCTCCAGCGATACCAGCAGCACCGCCTTGCCCCGGTTGCGCTGTTCCACAATCTGCTTGTGGATGTACTCGATGGCGCCCACGTCCAGGCCGCGGGTCGGCTGCACGGCAATCAGCAGCGCGGGACTCTTGTCGATCTCGCGGGCGATGATGGCCTTCTGCTGGTTGCCGCCGGACATGCTGCGGGCGGTGGTGATGGGGCCCTGGCCCGAGCGGATATCGTACTGATCGATCAGCTTTTCGGCATAATCGCGGATGTTCTTGCGCCGAAGGAAGCCCATGTTGCTGAATTCGGGCTCGAAGTAGCGCTGCAGCACGATGTTGTCCTCCAGCGAATAATCCAGCACCAGGCCGTGCTTGTGCCGGTCCTCGGGGATGTGGCTCATGCCCAGCAGGGACCTCTGGCGGATGGAGGTCTTGGTCACATCCTTACCCTCCAGCGTAATGGTGCCGGCGGACAGCGGCTCCAGCCCCGACAGGCCGTAGACAAACTCGGTCTGGCCGTTGCCGTCGATGCCGGCGATGCACACGATCTCACCCTCGTGTACCTGGAACGACACGTTCTTCACCGCGTCGCCGGAATGGCTGTGGGATTTCACGGACATGCCCTTGATGTCCAGGATCACCTTGCCCGGGGTCTTTTCGGGCTTTTCCACGTGGAAATTGACGTTGCGCCCCACCATCATGGCGGAGAGCTCCTCCATGGTAACGTCCTTGGTATTGACGGTGCCGATGTACTTGCCCTTGCGCAGCACCGAGCAGCGGTCGGCCACGGCCATGATCTCGGCCAGCTTGTGGGAGATGAACAGTATGCTCTTGCCCTCCGCCGCCAGGTTCTTCATGATCTGCATCAGCTCGTCGATCTCCTGGGGCGTAAGCACGGCGGTGGGTTCGTCGAAGATCAGGATCTCGTTTTCGCGGTACAGCATCTTCAGGATTTCGGTGCGCTGCTGCATTCCAACCGTGATATCCTGAATCTTCGCGTCCGGATCCACCTGCAAATTGTAGCGGTTGGACAGCTCCACCACCCGCTGGCGGGCTTCCGCCTTTTTCAGCATACCGAACTTGTCCGTGGGTTCTACGCCCAGTATGATGTTGTCCAGCACCGTAAAGCATTCCACCAGCTTGAAGTGCTGGTGAACCATGCCGATGCCCAGCGCATTGGCGTCGTTGGGGTCATTGATCTTCACCTCGCGGCCATCCTTCTTGATCACGCCCTCCTCCGCCTGGTACAGGCCGAACAGCACGCTCATCAGCGTGGATTTGCCCGCACCGTTTTCTCCCAGCAGCGCGTGGATTTCGCCCTTGCGCAGCTGGAGCGTGATATCGTCATTGGCAATGATGCCCGGGAACCGCTTTGTGATGTGAAGCATCTCTATGGCATATTGATTCTCCAATTCCGCTCCCTCCCGTCGTTTCATGCGTAACCGTGTTTTTGAAAAAGCCCCCGTATTGAAACCGGGGGCTTTTCGTCAAAGACACGCGGGAATCATCCCAATACTCGATTACTTCACGCTGCCAGCGTCGTTCACCGTAATGGTGGTGGCCGGCATGGCGTCGATGGCGTTGGACACGGTCACTTCGCCGGCGAACATCTTGGCCACCAGATCCGCGTAATCGGCCTCGGTGAAGCCGTCGGCAAACTGGGTGGTGGGAGCGATCTGCACGTAGTTGGCGGCGGGATCGGTGCCAACCAGGCCCAGGGTGGCAACCTGGCCACCGTAGTTGGCGAAGTTGCCGGCGGAGATCTCGCTCAGCAGGGTGTTCACCGTGGCGCCCAGGCCCTTCATGGCGCTGGTCACGGTCATGCCCTCGCCATAGGCGCCGTCGATGGCCGCAGCCTGGTCAACGTCGACGCCGATGACCTTGCCGCCGTCAACCTTCTGGGCCGCTTCAGCCGCGGAGGTGTAGATGCCGCCGCCACAGGCGAACACGACCTGCACGCCCAGGTTCTGGTACCAGTTGTCCATATAGGCGGTGATGTCGGCGTCGCCGTAGAACTGGCCGCCGTAGACGTACTCGATGGTCACGTCGGAGGCGTTGCCCAGCTCCTCAGCCGCAGCGTTCGCACCCTGTACGAAGCCGAAGCCGTAGCGGATGACGGCGGGAACGGCCATGCCGCCCAGGAAGCCCAGGTGAGTGTAGCCCAGCTTCACGGCTGCGTAGCCGGCCATGTAGCCGCACAGCTCTTCCTGGTACACGGCGCAGTAAACGTTCGAGCCCAGCTCAGCGCCGCCCAGGTCGCCCTCGGAGACGTCCAGCGCAACGAAGTCGATGTCGCTGTACTCGCCCTGAACCTCTCCAATGGCGGGGCCGAACTTGTAGCCGGGCATGATGATGACGTTATAGCCCTCGTCGACGGCCTTGTCGATCATGGCAATGCGGTCGGCGTCGGTGTCGGTGGCGGGCTGGTAATAGGTGAAGTCCACGCCGTTGGCTTCGCACCAGGCCTTGGCGGCTTCATAGGTGGTCTGGTTGAAGGACTGGTCGGTAATGGTTCCGACGTCGGTGATCATGGCCACGCGGTAGTCCTCGGCGAAGGCTACGACGGACAGCAGCATCATGACTGCCAGAACAATAGAAACGATCTTCTTCATGGTTCAATTCCTCCTTCTGCGTAAGCACTGTACACAATGCTCCGTATCCATTATAACAGAATCGAAACCATTTGAAAAGCTGTAATCTCAGAATTTCAAAAAAATATGTTAAAAACCGGGCGACAGTGTTTACACATGGCATCCGGGGCAAACCCCGTCATTCGTAATTTTGATGGAATCGCCAAATTTGTGTTGACTTGTAGTTGAAAAATGGTATAATTGTAAAAAGAGCACGCCCCGCATGGATGGCTCAATGGTGCGCCTGCCGTCGCCCCTCATGCGTTCGTGCCTTAACAGACAAGGAGGATTTCGATTATGAAAAAAGTCATAGCGCTGGTTCTGGCGCTCGTCCTGGTGATGAGCCTGGCCCTTACCGCCTGCGCGGAAAACATCAAGATCGGCGTTTCCATTTGGAGCTCCACCGACACGCTGGGCAGCGAGTGCAAGCGCATCATTGATGCGGCTGCCGAGGCCCTGGGCGATGTTGAAGTCCAGTATGTCGATCAGGCGCACATCTCCGAGCAGGTGACGGCCTCCGCCGAGACCCTGGCCATGGCGGATTGCGACGGCATCATCATCTGCAACTCCGCTTCCGCTGAGATGGGTTCCGTCATCAAGACCTGCGAAGACAACGAAGTGTATGTCGCGCAGTTCTTCCGCGTGATCGATCCCGAAGCCAACCCCGACGAATACGCTCAGGCCAGCGCTTCTCCCTACTATGTGGGCGCCGTGCATGAGTCCGAGTTCGACAACGGCAAGACCCTCGTGACCATCCTGGGCGAGAAGGGCTGCCGCAAGATCGGCCTCGAAGGCTGGGAGCCCGGCGACGCCACCTTCCTGGGCCGCTGGGACGGTTACAAGGCTGGCGTTGAGGCCTGGAACGAGGCTCATGCCGACGACAAGATGGAGATGCTCGAGCCCCAGTACGGCCGCACCACCACCGACGACGGCCGCAAGGCTGCCGAGGCCATCATCGACGCCAACCCCGACATCGACGCTCTGATCGTTGCGGGCGGCGGCGGCGACACCCTGCTGGGCGCCATCGCCGGCATCGAAGCCAAGGGCCTGACCGGCAAGATCGCCGTGGTCTCCACCGACTTCCTGCCCGACCTGGATGTCAAGCTTCAGACCGGCGCCATGGCCGCTGAGTCCGGCGGACACTATGCCGATCCCTTCTTCGCCTTCCTGATGGTCTACAATGCCGTCAAGGGCAACTACGAAGTGAGCACCGATGGCTTCTATGACATGGTGTTCCCCTACATGTACGTCGCCTCTCCCGAGGACTATGCCAACTACGCCGAGTACTTCACCGGCGACCAGCTGCCCTACACCGCGGACGAAATCAAGGAGCTGGCCGGCCTGTCCTATGAGGACCTGGCTGCTGCCTGCGCGAAGCTGTCCGTTGAGGACGTCGTGGCGCGTCACACCAAGTAAGATACTCTGACCCTTGTGAGCGGGCGTCCGCCAGGCGCGGCGACGCCCGCTTTTCCCGGTCTTTCAGTGCAACAGATTTGCGGCTTTCACACCTGCGGCAATGACAGCGGCGGCGGCGTCCACGCCGCCATAGCTGATTGCAGGCCATTGAACGGTTGCAAACAACAGACATCAAGGCATGCTGCTCCTGCAGGAAGCCGAAAGAATAGGAAGCGAAGCTATGTCCAAAACACTGGAAAAGCTGAAGGGCAGCAGATACTACGGGCTCGTCCTGCTGGCGGCGATGCTGGTGGTGGTCTACGGCATCTTTAAGATCCTGACGCCGCACAACTTCGGCTCACTCAACAATCTGTCATCTTACCTGCAATCCTCGATCATCTATTCCGTCGGTGGCTGCGGGCTCTATTTCATCGTCGTGATGGGCCTGTTTGACTTCGCCGTCGGCTCCAACGTGGTGCTTTCCAGCATCGTTGGCGTCATACTGTCCCAAAAGTTCGGCTATATCGGCTTCGTGCTGGGCTGCCTGGGCTGCGGCACGCTGCTGGGCCTGCTGATCGGCTTGCTGTACAATCGCCTGAACGTGCCCTCCATGATCGTCACCGTGGGCGTTATGCTGGTTTTTGAGAGCGTGGCGGTCATCGTGGCGGGCGGCGAGAAGCAGACGCTTGATCCCGCCTACCGATTCTTCAGTGGCGCCCCCGGCAATTACATCCTTGCCATACTGGCGTTCCTGTTGATGTACTTTATACTGAATTATACCAAGATCGGCACCTATTGCGCCGCCATTGGCAGCAATGAGTTTACCGCGAAGAACATGGGCATCAATGTGAAGAAGTACAAGCTGATCGGCTTCATGCTGCTGCACTTCTTCGTGGGAGTCATGGCTATCCTCTCGGTGTCCTACGGCACCACCATGACCGCCCTGACCGGCATGAGCACCATGAGCCGCAACTTCCAGCCCCTGATGGGTACCTTCTTCGGCGTCGCCTTCCGCAAATACGGCGTACCGATCACAGCCATCGTCGTGGGCGAATTCATCATCTCCATGATCTTCAGCGGCTTCGTGGCCCTGGGCGCGCCCACCACCATCCAGAACGTGGTGACCGGCGCCGCACTTCTGATCATCGTCACGCTGACTGCCCGCGGCGCCAAAGGCAGCGTCGTGAAGTGAGGGGGCTGCGTATGGATAAGAAGACAATGCTCGTCGCAGAGCATATCGACAAGCGCTTTGGCATGACCCACGCCGTCAACGACGTGTCCATCAACATCGCTGCCGGCGAGGTGCGGGCGCTCATCGGCGAGAACGGCTCGGGCAAGAGCACGTTCTGCCAAATGCTGTGCGGTATCTATACCATCGGCGGTGGTACCTTCACCCTGGATGGGCAACAGCTTCACATTCGCAACCAGGTGGAGGCCAACGATGCCGGCATCGCCATCATCGTCCAGGAGATGGGTACGCTGTCGGGCCTGACCGTGGCCGAGAACATCTTCCTGGGCCACGAGGCGCCCTTCATGCACATGGGCATCAAGGATACCCGCGCCATGAACAAGGCCGCCCAGAAGCTGCTGGACGACTACGGCTTCGGCCGCATCAAGGCCGGCACGATGATCGACCGCTACAACTTCGAGGATCGCAAGCTGGTGGAGATCGTCAAGGCCACCTACTTCAAGCCCAAGATACTGGTCATCGACGAGACGACCACCGCGCTTTCCCAGAACGGCCGCCTGGAGCTGTACAAGATCATGGACCAGGTGCGCGCCGATGGGCGCTCGGTCATCTTCATCAGCCACGACCTGGGCGAGGTATTGACCCGCTCCGACTCCATCTCCATACTGCGCGACGGCGAATACATCGACACGGTGAATGCCGCCGATGTCACCGAGGACGACCTGAAGCGCCTGATGGTTGGCCGTGAGATCGGCTCCGCCTACTACCGCGCAGACTACGGCATGCCCGTCTCAAACGAGGTCGTGCTGTCCGTGAAGGGCGTGAGCGTGCCCGGCGAGATCGAGGACATCAGCTTTGAACTGCACAAGGGTGAGATTCTCGGCTTCGGCGGCCTGTCCGAGTGCGGGATGCACGAGGTGGGCAAGGCCATCTTCGGCGCGTCCTGGAACCGCAAGGGCAGCGTGACCCTGGCCGACGGCACCGCCATCAACGACATTCCCACTGCCATCAGGCACTCGGTGGCCTACACCTCGAAAGACCGCGACAACGAATCGATCATACTGAACGAGTCCATTCGCAACAACGTGGTGCTGCCGTCGCTGGACGACCTGGCCAACCACGGTATCCTCAGCGGCCGCAAGCTGACCCAGTTCGCCCAGGAGCACGCCACGAATATGCAGACCAAGATGCAGGGCGTGCAACAATTCGTCTCCGACCTGTCCGGCGGCAACAAGCAGAAGGTGGTGCTGGCCCGCTGGATCGGCAAGGGCAGCGACATACTGGTGCTGGATTCGCCTACACGAGGCATCGACGTGAAGGTCAAGCAGGCCATCTACGCGCTGATGGCCGATATGAAGCAGAAGGGTAAGTCCATCATCATGATCTCCGAGGAGATTCCCGAGCTGCTGGGCATGTCCGACCGCATCTTCGTGATGAAGGACGGCCATATCAACGGCGAGTTCATGCGCGATCCTGCCCTCAGCGAAGAAGACCTGATTGCCAAAATGGTTTAAGGAGGCGGAGAATATGGAAAAGGCAAAGACCAGAGACAATCAACAATCCAGGCTCCGCACCTTCCTGGCCGGAGACACCTTCAAGGCCCTGCTGCCGCTGATCGGTTTCGTCATCATCATCGTGGTGCTGAACATCATGACCCAGGGCAAGATCCTGACCCCGAAGAAGCTGCGGCTGCTGTTTTCGCAGATCTACTATCCCACCATCGTGGCCGTGGGCGTGTTCTTCGTGATGACGCTGGGCTCCATCGACTTTACCGAGGGTTCCACGTTGGGCGTGGCCTCGCTGGTGGTCAGCGCGCTTTCCTTCATCAACATCCCGCTGGCCATCTTGGGCGGCATACTCTGCGGCGCGGCCATCGGCGCCATCAACGGTTTCTTCCACGTGAAGTTCAAGCTGCAGAGCTTCATCGTCACCATCTGCACGATGTACCTGTTCCGCGGCGTGTGCGCTTACTTCACCACCGAGACCGCTGTGCCCGCAAGCGCTGCCATCAAGGCGATGGATAACAACGGGTTGAAAATCGGCATTACCGTAGCCGTGCTGGTGATCGCGTGGTTCCTGTTCCGGTTTACCCGCATCGGTAACGACGTCAAGGCCGTGGGCTCCGGCGAGACCGCCGCCCGCTTTTCCGGCGTCCACACCGACCGGGTGAAGTTCCTTGCTTTCGTTTGCGCGGGCGCGCTGACCGGACTGGCGGCATTCGTCAACGTCATCAAGGTCGGCTCCATCACCGCCACCGCGGGCAATCAGCTGGAAACCCAGATTCTGATCTCCTTGGTGCTTGGCGGCCTGCCCATCACCGGTGGCGCGAAGGTGCGCTTCTCCAACATCATCGTGGGTACCCTGATGTATGCCGTGCTGAACAGCGGCCTGGCCATACTGGGCTACGACCCCCAGACCCAGCAGCTGATCAAGGGCATCATATTCCTGATCTTCGTGGCCCTGACCATCGACCGCAAGGCCCTGAAGGTCATCAAGTAAAACTAGAGTGTGTTTCTAAAATGCCTGAAGCGCAATTACAGCGTCTTTGCCTGCATTTCTGCGTTGATTTCCCTTGACTTGCTGCTTCCCTTGACTTGCTGCCAGCAAGCCTGCGGAAAATCGCCTTGAAATGCAAGCAAATCCACTCGAAATTGCATCTCCCTGCATTTTGAAACACACTCTAATTATTCAAGGCAATGCGAGGCCCTGCGATAAACGTTCGTTTTTCGCAGGGCCTCGCCATGTATTCCCCTGTTTGCACATGTCATCCTCAAGGGTGTCACCCTGAGCACGGCGATGAATCTTTCCATTCCTGCCTCATGCCAGCTTCAGCATCTCCTCCCTCAGCTTGCCAATGATTCGCTTTTCAAGCCTCGATATGTAGCTCTGGGATATGCCCATCATGTCGGCCACCTCCTTCTGGGTATGCTCTTTGTCCGCGCCAAGCCCGTAGCGCAGGCCGACGATGTATTTCTCCCGGTCGTTCAGCTTGTCGATGGCCGTGTGCAGCATCTGCTTCTCCACGTCGGCGTCCAGCTGCTTGCTGACCAGGTCGGGCTCAGTGCCAAGTATGTCCGACAACAACAGCTCGTTGCCGTCCCAATCGGTGTTCAGGGGCTCGTCGAAGGAGACCTCCGACTTCAGTCGGTTTGACTTGCGCAGCACCATCAGGATCTCGTTTTCGATGCATCGGGAGGCGTAGGTGGCCAGCTTGATGTTCTTGTCCGGGTCGAAGGAGTTCACTGCCTTGATCAATCCGATGGCCCCGATGGAGATCAGGTCCTCAATGCTGATGCCGGTGTTCTCGAACTTCCGGGATATGTACACCACCAGCCGCAGATTGCGCTCGATCAGCGTAGCCCGGGCGCCGGTATCCCCGGCGTTGCAGCGGCGCATCAGCGCGAGCTCCTCCTCTCGGGACAGGGGTGGCGGCAACAGGTCGCTGCCGCCGATATAGCAGACGGAACCCCGGCGTATCTGCACGATCAGCCCGAATATGGATTGACGAATGGATTTGAGAGCCATGAATAATCCCCCTTTGCATGATAATCAGTAATAGCTTGCGAATTCGGGCGGGGCCAGGGCCTGGCACAGGCCGGGCAGGGGTGTGGGTGACACGGCCACCCAGACCTCCGGTCCGCGGTGTCGCCTGCGCCCGTTGCCGATCCAGAGGACGTCCGGGCGGAAGCAGGCCATGCGCCCTTCCCCGCCGAGACCCCCGAAGGCCAGGATGCGGTAGCCCGTTTCGGGCAATATGTCCCGCACCAGCCGGGCCTCCGCGACCAGCACCGGCAGGCCCGAGCGGGGTTCCCTTAACCGGTTGCCGGTGTCGATCAGGGCAGGAAAGCGGGCGCTACGCCCGTCCACGGACAGGCACAGCGATACCAGCCAGTCCCGGCTGGCCAGGGGTCTGCCCGCGCCAACCAGCAGCGTCAGCAACGCGCCCGAGGCCAGGCAGATGGGCACCGCGAACATCGGTGGCAGGGGCAGCAGGCGGGCGATCCCCCCGCACAGAAGCGCCTGGCCAAACAGTGTCAGCGTGAACACAGACCACAGCCTTGGCGCGGCCCTGTGGGTGACGATCAGCGAGGCCACCGCCGGGGACGCCAGCGCGACGAACGGGCTCAGGGATGGTCGGACAGCAGCCACGGCAGTCAGGACGGCGCAGGCCGTGTCCGCCATCATCACGCCCTTCCAGCTGAACAGGCCCATGATCCGGCTGACGGAGGCCAGCAGCGTGAAATCCGCCGCCATGTTGATTGCCAGAAAGCCCTCGATGCCCATTGCCCTCACCCCGCCCAAACATCATAGCCAAAGGGGGCTGGCAATCTCAAGAATCTGGTGTCGAAGGTATTGGGAAAAATATCGCCCGGATTCGCCGGGATTTTCAACCGAAACCGGCGTTTTCGACAGGGCTTTGCGCCCTCGGGCCGCGGTGTCGGATGGATTGACGTCATAAGGTGGCGCCCCTTTGCTCCATACGTGCGCCGGCACGCGCGGTTTTGACGTTTTTCGAGGGTTTGTCGAAGAATCGGAAAATGTCGGGCGTTTTCGATGCAAATCGATATTTGAGCGCAGAAAACTGCAAAATTACCGGCACATTCCGGAACCTGTTCATCCTGATATTCATATCCTGATACCGGGAGGGGATGGCATGAGCTTTTCAGAGTTAAAGGGAAAGGATGTCGTCAACATCTGCGACGGCAGGAAACTGGGCAAGCCCATCGACCTGCTGCTGAACGATTCCGCTTGCGTTCAGGCTTTGGTGGTGCCGGGCCGTTCAGGCGGGCTGCTGGGGTTCCTGAAGCAGGATCGGGAGGGCTGCGTGATCGACTGGTCCAGGGTGCGGCGCATCGGAGATGACGTGATTTTGGTAGAACTGGACTGCAAACGGGATGGGGAAGTCTGAACGGGCTTGAAAGGTTAAATTGCTCTTGACCGAAACGGATATAATC
>ONJE01000440.1 GCA_900318045.1 uncultured Eubacteriales bacterium | reverse complement strand
CTCCCGGCAGCGGTCATAGGCATCCTGCGCGCCGTAGGGCAGGATGGAGGACACGCGCCCGTAACGCATGTATTTCGTATCCTCCGGGGTCAGGGACGCGTCCCAGACCACGGTGGAATGCACGTAGGAGATATTCTGGAAATCCGGCAGGGGATTTTCCGGCCCCAGGCCGGCATACTGAAAAGGCTGCTTTGCCAGGCGGACGGTGCTCATGGCGCTTCTCCGTTGATCGGAAATCGGAATCGGAAGAGAGGGCTTGCTCCGAAGAGCAAGCCCTCTGGATTATTTTACAAATAACTCGCTGGTTTTACCGGATTACTGGCCGCCGACGATCTGGGCATAAGCCTCAGCGCCCTCTTCGATCACGTCTTCAAGGCCGCGCTTCTTGAGCTCTTCATACTTGGCGAAGAACTCATCCACGGTCAGCTGGCCGGCGATGGTCTGGTCGCGCAGCGCGCAGACGCCGGTGGAGCCGATGATCAGCTCGGAGCGGTTGTCGGTGTAGGCTTCGGTCTCCAGCGTCGGGGGCATCGCATAGTAGCAGCCCTTGTTGACGCCCTGGTCATTCAGGCCTTCCCAGAAGGACTGGTACGCGGCGTTCAGGGTCTCCAGGGACTCGCCGGCGAACAGGCACTGCATGAAGGCGCTGGTCTGCCACGCGCCGCCGAAGGGCTCGAATTCCATGCCGATGGTGCGGTAGTCGGAGAAGCCGTTCTTCACGATGCTGGTCTTCAGCACAGCCTCGCCGTCCACCATGTCATAGGTGCAGCCTTCGATGCCGTAGTTGTACAGCATGATGCCTTCCTGGGAGAACTGCCAGTTGTAGAACTTGAGGATGGTTTCCACATTGCCGCGGGCCACAGCGCCGGCGGAGATGCAGTTCAGCGGGGTGACCGCCTGACGTTCCTGCAGGTAACGGTCGCCGAAGGGGCCCTGCACGGGAGCCACGCACTGGAAGAGCGCGTCGGTGACGCCCTGCTCCCACAGGCCCTCGGTGTTGGTCTGGCTCATCTGGGCCCAGGTGAAGCAGGAAGCGCACTTGTCAGCCGCCATGACGATGTACATGTCGGCCTGCTTGCGGGTGGCGAACTCCGGATCGATGATGCCGTCCTTGTACAGCTCCTGAACGGCGGTCAGGAAGTCGCGATAGCGCGGATGCTCGTAAACCATGGTGTAGGTGCCGTCGTCCAGCACGCAGAACTGCGCGTCGTTGGAGGCCTTGATGCCGAACGCGTTGAGCAGGATGTGCAGGCAGCGCTCGCCGCTCTCGCCCATTTCCAGGACCAGCGGGATCTCGTCATCGGGATCGCCGTTGCCGTTCACGTCGTTGGCCTTGACGCCGTACCAGAAGGCTTTCCAGTCTTCCCAGGTGGAGGGGGTGTCGAAGTTGATGACGCCCTGTTCCTTCAGCTTGATGGCCCAGTCTTTACGGAAGGTCATGGACTGGGAGCCGGGCACGTTCACGATGGTGGGGATGGCGTAGATGTGGCCGTCCGCGGAAGCCCAGCTGCTCATACGATCGCCCACAGCGGCGACCACGTTGGGGATCAGGTCCAGATAATCATCCAGCGGGATGATCGCGCCTTCGGCAGCCAGGGCGGAAATGCCGTAGGAGCCGGGCTGGATGATGTCGGGCAGGTTCTTCACATCGGAAGCAGCGTTCGCGAGGACGGTGCTCATGATGGTGGCATAGCCGTCGCTGGTACGCCAGTCGATGTCGAAGTGGATGCCGGTCTTGGCTTCCAGAGCGGGCAGATAGTAGCCGCCGTCGAACTCGGTGGGATACTGGTTGTAGTGGATGCCCAGCATGGTGATGGTCTTGCCGCCATCTACATAGAACTCAGTGCTGGGGGCGATCTCTACACCTTTCCACCAGCCGGCTTCCATGCCGCCCACCGCATCGGTGGAGGTGGCCAGTACAGACGACGCGGTCATGAGCATGGCCAGCGCCAGAACCAGAGCAAGGATCTTTTTCATAGGGTTTCCTCCTTGAAAGATTTTATTCTCTCAGTGCCTTGCCGCATCTCACGATCCGGCAACATGAAAAACCAACTGCTGTCTATAATACTCTGTCCCTATTTTGCCCGCAAGCCCCCCGGGGGGATAAAA
>ONJE01000073.1 GCA_900318045.1 uncultured Eubacteriales bacterium | reverse complement strand
GCGGCGCGGAGGGCGCTGTTCAGCCGAAAGACAGGCGGGCGCGTCCCCGCGACGCGATAGGGATACTCCCCGCTGCGCATCATGTCCCGTGTGACGCGGTTGCCAATATCCAGCAGTCCAAGCGCAGAGGCCACACTGGCCAGCAGGGACCCGCTGTTGTCCCACACCGAGGTATTCGCAGACTCCCATTCCCGCCAGCCGGTACCGTCGTAGACGGAAACCTCGATGCCGTACTCAGCCAGAGCCTGCGCCAGGTACCGGGCCTGGGCCTCGGTCAGCCCCCGGGCCACGGTGATCGGCGCGCTGTCCGCGATCAGCAGCGCGTCATCGTCGGTATAGCCGCAGATGCGCGTAAGCAGCGCCGCCGCGGTGTTGCGGTTGCTGGTGCCCAGGGAAACGAGCATCACCATGTTTCCGGGCTGCAAGGCAGTCACCCGCGTGCCGCAGTTCGGGCAGAAATTGATGCCCGAACCCAGCCGCGTGCCACAGTTCGAACAGAACATTCGTTTCACCCCTCTCAGGTCGGTCCTACAGGTCGGTCAGTAGCCCAGCGGTTGAAGCTTCAATTTGAACAGCACCGCATTGAGCGCGGTCACGTCGTAGTGGCCGGTGGTGATGCAGTACTCCACGGCAACGTCCGTCCGGCTCCCGTGGCTCAATCCGTAGCCCGCCTTCGTCAGTAGCTCCCTGGCCTCTTCCAGGGGCAACTCCAGCGCCATGGCAAAGGCCAGCACCGTCTGCTTGGAGGGTTTGTAATCCATGTTATTGCGAATCTTGCCGAGCAACCGACGGTCTACATTGGCACGGCTAATGCACTCCCTGTCGGCAATGCCCTTTCCCTCCAGTATGCGCACCACCATGTCGGCAAAGGTTTCGCCCCTGCGACCTTGGGTCGCGTCCTTGGTTTCACCCTGCATGGCGGTCAGCCGTTCCACATTGGCCTCGGAGAATACCGTCTCGTTTCGAGCATTGTCCTCCCGATGGGGGCGGCGGAACAGGCTGCCCGGGTCGGGCGTGCCCCGGGGCGACCCGTCCCGCAGATACTGGCTGCGCCGGGCCGTGCGGTCAAAGTCGAGGCGCTCCTGGACATAAACATCGTCGATGTATGCGGCGACCTCGTCAAGCAGTCCGCCGGTCAGCTCAATCGCGTCCCGGGTATAGGCGACCAAATACACCATCATGTCATTTTCCGACAGAAAGCGGGTGATCTCATCCAGCGCCACCTGCAAAGCCTGGGCCTTCGGATAGCCGTAGGCCCCCGCGGAAATCAGCGGGAACGCCACCGAATCGCAGCCCTGCCCCTTGGCCAGGGCAAGGGAATTTCGATAGCAGGCCGCCAGCTGCACCGCTTCGCCCTCGCTGCCGCCCCGCCAGATCGGCCCAACGGTGTGGATGACGAATTTGCTGGGCAGGTTGTAGCCCCGGGTCAGCTTGGCTTCGCCGGTGGCGCAGCCGCCCAACGTGCGGCATTCCTCCAGCAGCTGCGGCCCGGCGGCCCGGTGGATCGCGCCATCCACCCCGCCGCCTCCAAGCAGGCTGTTGTTTGCGGCGTTGACTATGGCATCCACCCTCATTCTGGTGATATCGTTTTTGACAATCTCAAACGGCATAAGAACCCTCCTGTGCGCAAATCGGAATATGAATGCCTTCTGCCTGTATTGTACCACATTCCAGTTCCCTTTGCCAAGTGGCGGAACGACTTATTTTGCAACAGAACGGCGCGGGTCGACCTGACCTGCGCCGCGTTTTCGTATTTTTGGGAAATACCGCATTATTTTGGCGGTTGGCTGGCGAGTGAATATTTTTCGCAGGCTTACTGGCGGTAAGTCAAGAAATTTGCAGGATGCAGCTGGCGGAAAAGGCACCGCCAGACGTGCCGCCGTATTGTGCGGTATTTCCTTAAGTAACCTTGATCTTCACAGTGGCGTACACGCCATTTTCGGCCATGACACCGATGCTGCATATACCCTTCTTTATGGCATATACCCTGCCGGTATTGTCCACAAAGGCGATTTTCTCGTTGGAGGACTTCCAGGTCAGCGTGGTAGTGGCGGTCTCGGGATCCAGCCTGGTGTACAGCTGCAGCGTCGTACCCACCTTCATGCTGACGGTGCCGACTCTGTTCAGATAGATCTTACGGACCTCCGTTGAGGTGGTCGTGGTGCCGGTGCTGCCCTTGGAGGCGTCGACGACCTTCACCTTCAGGGTGGCCTTCTTGCCATTCTTGCACTTGACGGTGATGGTGGTCGTACCGGCCTTTTTCGCGGTGACCATGCCGGTCTTATTGACGCTGGCGACCTTGCTCTTGGAGGAGGACACGCTCTTCACCTTCCAGCCCTTCGCCGTGGCGAAGGTAGGAATCAGCTGGAGCTTGGAGCCAACGGACAGCGTCACGCTGCCGTTGTTGCCGGTCTTGGTCAGCTCCTTGCCGGCGTCCGCGTCCGCAACCTTCACCGAACAGCTGGCCGTCAGGCCGCCATCCACAGTGGTGACGGTGATGGTAGCCGTGCCCGCGTCCTTCGCGCTGAGCACGCCGCCGCTGACGCTGACCACTGCATCATCGCTGGAGGACCAGGTAACGCTCTGGTTGGATGCGTCCACGGGGACGATAGCCGCATTCAGCGTAAACGTACCGCCCTTGGCCATGACCACCGCGCTCTGGTCCAGCATCACATTGGTGACCGGGATGGTCTGCGAGGAGCTGGCCACGGCGTCTGTCAGGGGCAGCCAGCCGGTGACGCCGCCGCTGGATGTGCCATAGGCCCAAGTGTAGCCCTCAAAGGTCTTAAGCGTCCTGGCTGACGCGGAAAAAGTCGCCGGGTATTTCAGAGTTTCCAGCAGCTTGCCGCTCTCAGGGGTCGTAAAAACGCCAGTGCCCTTGGAAGCGGAGGAGACGACGCGGTAGGTCTCGCTGAATTTCGAAACGCCATAACCGTCGATCGATTCGGCGGAGGTCAGCGCGGGGGCGTTGGGCCACTTGATGTACTTGACGTACTCCCAGCGGGACCAGGAGGCGCAGAAGCCCTCCCAGGTATAGTAGCGGGTATGCACGCTGCCCTGGTCGTCCATGGTCACCAGGCCGTCATCGCGAATCTCGGCGATGATCAGGCTGTGCAGGTTGTGCTTGCTGCAGCCGTCGGTATTGAAACCGGAGCAGGAGGACGGGCAGGACTGCACCCGCAGGGTCGCGCCGGGCTTGGCGCTGCTCACCATGTGCTTCAGGTTTTCAGGCGTCAGCCTGCGCTCGTCGTCCGTAAGGTTGCGCACCAGGTTGTGGCCCTTGGACGCGGTGCCCTCGAAGGTCGAATCGAAGTTGCAGCCCCATACCTTCTTGTAGATCGCCTGCGCCCACTTCCAGCAGTTGCCTGAGCCCTTGGTACCCTCGTCGCTTGCGCGAACGGTGACGCCGTTCAGCGTGAAGGCGGTATCGTTGCTCAAGTCGGTGTAATTCTTGGCGTTGTCCAACAGTTCACCGTCGTTCTCTTCTGCGGCGGCGTTAGGATTCGCCGGAATCTCCTCTTGCTCCAGTTCCGGCAGTTCAAGCGCCAGCACGTCTTCCGAGAGGTCGAGATTCAGTTCCGGATCGAGCTCTGCAATGTCGGAATCCGTTTCCACGGTATTCCCGTCCTCGATATCGATCTCAATATCCTCGGACAGCGCCACCGGCGTCATGCCGATCAGCAGGCAAATTGTCAACAGTAGCGCGAGCCATTTGGTTAAACGCATGGTTATTTCCTCCTGATTACAACTTATCGCTTTAAGTATTTCTATATTATTGTACAACTATGTCATAAATTTGTCAAGAGTAATATTTTTAGACGCTATTTTGTCTGTTTTATTTCTTTTTATATTCAAAACCCTCGTTTTCCGACCGCGCCGGATGGCAAGGGTTTTGAATGGCTTATTATGAAACTACCGCACAATACGGCGGCGCGCATGGCGGTGCCGTATTATGCGGTAGTTTCTTATACTAATCTCAACCTAAACCTATACAATCCTGCGGCGACTTTTCCGCCATACCGGCGTTGAAGTCCCTTGACTTGCCGCCAGCAAGCTTGCGGGCCTTCGCCTTGGTATGACGAAAAATCCGCTCGCATGCTTGCATACATTTAGATTGAGATTAGTATTAAAACTTTTGCCCGCTTACCAGTGGATTCCACCTCTGGCCCCGGTAGTGCAGCGCGAACAGCACGCACAGCAGTATGTTGTGGGCGATCATCGCGCCCCAGGCGGCTGTCAGGCCGAGGCCGAAGCCCTTCAGCAGGATTGCCGTGCCAAGTACCCGCACGCCCCACATGCCCACAATGTTGCAGCAGAAGGCGAACATGGTGTCCCCAACCCCCATGAATATGCCCTCCAGCACCACTGCGATGCCGAACAGCGGCTCGATGACGGCCACCATCCGCAATACCTTCGTACCCAGGGCGATGACCTCGGTATCCGGGGTGAACAGCGCCATCATCCTCGGGGCCAGTATGTACAGCACCGTGCCGGAGATGGCCATCAGCGTCGGTTCCAGGATCAGCAGCGTGCGGGTGATGGACCTCATATAGGCCCGATCCCTCATGCCACTGGCGTTCCCCACCAGCGTGGCCGCGGCGGTTTGAACGCCAAAGGCGGGGATGTAGAAGGCAGATTCGGCGGTGTTGGCGATGGCGTGGGCCGCAGTGGACACCGTACCCAGCGAGTTGATCAGCGAAGCGAATGCAACATAGCCGAAGGATGTTCCAAAGCGCTGCAGCGCCGCCGGCATGGCCACCTTCAGGCAAGGCTTCATGATGGTCCAGTCGGGCTTGAGGCGCTGTCCCCTCGGGGAGATACGCGGGTGCCGCCACAGCGCGACGGTCATGGCCACACCCCCTGTGGCGAAGCCCACCGCCGTGCCGATCGCCGCGCCGGTGACGCCCAGGCCCGCTCCGGGCACACGCAGAGTCATGCCCAGCAGTCGGATATCCCGGGTTTTATAGATCAGCAGGAAGTTCAGCACCACGTTCACCAGATTCACAAGCACGTTTACCTTCATCGGCGTTCGGGTATCGCCGGAGGCGCGCAGCACCGTCCCAAAGATCACCGTGGCCGCCCGCAGCAGCATCGGCGTATATATGATGAAGAAATACCGCGCCGCGGCAGGACGGATCTCCACATCGGCATTCATCCAACCTGGAATGAACCGTGCCAGCGACAGCGCCGCCACCGTGAAGAAAAGCCCCGCGACGATGGTCGCCACCACCGACTGGGCCACTGCCTTTTGTGCGTTTTCATAGCGCTCGGCGCCATATTCCCGGGCGATGAAGGCGAGGAAGCCCACGCCAAGCGCCGACAGCGTGCTGCCCACCATCCAGTTGATGGTGGTGGTGGCGCCCACCGTCGCCGTCGCCGCGGCGCCCAGTCGGCCCACCATGGCCGAATCCACGTACTGGGCGGCCACCTGGAGCATCTGCTCCAGCATCGTAGGCCAGGCCAGCCCCAGCACGATCCACAGCGTATTCTGCTTTTGCCTCTGCGTCATCTGCAAGTGATACACAACCTTCCGAATCTGTTTCAATTATACTGTTCTCCCTGTTCCCTTTGCCAGCCCGTGCCTGTTGAAATCCGGTAAATGGCTGATACAGATGCAATTGATTCGAACTGCCAGTTCATGCAGGGGCCTTCGATTGCGCTGACGCTCCCCTCAGGATGACAGGCGCCAATTCGTTATCATTCTGAGCGGAGGCACAGCCAAGGTAGAAATAACTTCCTTCTCAGCCAGTGAACAAGGGTGGGGATCCGTCTCTCCTTTACGCATTTCATGCTTGACAATGGGCAATAATTGTCTTAATATGAACACAGCGGCGTTTACCGCGCCAAACCATTCATAATAGAAGGAGAGTGCATTCCCATGGCCAATCGTATCGTTCTGAACACCATTTCCTATCACGGCAGCGGCGCCATCGAAAACATCGTGCCCGAGCTGACCGCCCGCCTCTATAAAAAGGCCTTCGTCTGCTCCGACCCGGATCTGATCAAGTTCAACGTCACCAAGAAGGTCACCGACCTGCTGGACAAGGCCGGCTTCGCCTATGAGATCTACAGCGACATCAAGCCCAACCCAACCATCGAAAACGTGCAGAGCGGCGTGGCGGCCTTCAAGAAAAGCGGCGCGGACTGCATCATAGCCATCGGCGGCGGCTCGTCCATGGACACCGCGAAGGCCATCGGCATCATCATCAACAACCCCGAGTTCGAGGACGTGCGCTCCCTGGAGGGCGTGGCCCCCACCAAGAAGCACGCCGTGTTCACCATCGCCGTGCCCACCACCGCCGGCACCGCCGCGGAGGTCACCATCAACTACGTCATCACCGACGTGGAGAAGAAGCGCAAGTTCGTCTGCGTGGACACCAACGACATCCCGGAAATCGCCGTTGTCGACCCCGACATGATGAGCAGCATGCCCAAGGGCCTGACCGCCGCCACCGGCATGGACGCCCTGACCCACGCCATCGAGGGCTATATCACCAAGGGCTACTGCGCCATCAGCGACATGTTCCACCTGGAGGCCATCCGCCTGATCGCCGCCAACCTGCGCGGCGCGGTGCAGAACACCCCCGAAGGCCGCGAGGGCATGGCCCTGGGCCAGTATATCGCGGGCATGGGCTTCTCCAACGTCGGCCTGGGCATCGTACATTCCATGGCCCACGGCCTGAGCGCCCTGTATGACACCCCCCACGGCGTGGCCTGCGCCATCATACTGCCCTTCGGCCTGGAGTACAACGCCCCCGTGGCCGGCAAGCGCTATCGCGCCATCGGCAAGGCCATGTGCGTGCCCGGCATCGACATGATGGACGACGACGAGGCCGCGAAGGCCACCATCGCCGCCGTGAAGCAGCTGAGCAAGGATGTGGGCATCCCCGCCGACCTGAAGGGCATCCTGAAGGAGGAGGACGTGCAGTTCCTGTCCGAATCCGCCTTTGCCGACGCCTGCTGCCCCGGCAACCCCCGCGATACCAGCGTCGAGGAGATCGCTGCCCTGTATCGCAGCATGATGTAAATATTATTACGGCTTCTATACCCCCGCGCTTTTCAGCGTGGGGGTATCATTTTACATTTCTGCCAATTTAAAACCTTTTCGGGAAAATTTTGAGTACCAAAATCGCCAGAATCGCAATAACTGATCATATCTTCTCTTCTTCTGTTCTTTACAAATAAGTCAATTTGTGCTATAATGCAGTTGATTCGGGCGATTGCCATTGATGCCGGGAGGCCACCGTGCCAAGCGACGCCAGTGGCAATGGATCGGAACATTTTAAAAGGAGGATATCCCCATGAAGAAACTGTTAGCCGTCCTGCTGACCGCCCTGATGCTGCTCAGCCTGGTCTCCGCTTTCGCGGAGGAGCAGATCACCCTGCAGCTGTGGTCCATCGCCACCGAGAGCGACTCCAGCCATCAGGCCTACGTCGACGCCATCGCCGCCTTCGAGGCCGACCATCCCAACATCAAGATCGAGCACAACGCCACCGAGAACGAGGCCTACAAGACCAAGATCAAGGCCGCCATGTCCTCCGGCGAAGACCTGCCCGACCTGTTCTTCACCTGGGGCATGGGCTTCCTGGGCGAGTTCGTGAACGCTGGCCGCGTGGTCTGCCTGGACGAGTCCTATCCCGCCTATGAGGCCGAGCTGCCCAAGGCCATGACCACCAACGTGACCTATGACGGCAAGATGTACGGCGTGCCCTACACCATGTCCCTGGTCACCCTGTACGCCAACATGGACATCCTGGCCGAGGTTGGCTTCGACCACATCCCCGCCACCTTCGAAGAGATGATGGACTGCTGCGACAAGCTGGTCGCCGCCGGCCAGATCCCCTTCGGCGTGTCCGGCAAGGAGCTGTGGTGCCTGTCCGAGTATGTCGAGCCCCTGGTCATCAAGTCCGTGGGCGGCGAGAACCTGAAGGCCATGTACAATGGCGAGAAGTCCTGGAATGACGAGGGCGTCATCGCCGCCATCGCCGCCTTCCAGGATATGAAGAACAAGGGCTACTTCGATCCCAGCGCCGACGCCCTGGGCAACGACGAAGTGAAGAACAACTTCATCGCCGGCAAGTATGCCTTCTATCAGAACGGCTCCTGGAACAACGCCGATATCGGCTCCAAGGCCCAGTTCGCCGTACAGGCCGGCACCTTCCCGGTGCTGAACCCCGACGTCACCCTGTATCAGATGATCGGCGGCCCCAACAACACCCTGGCCGTGACCGAGACCTCTGAGCACAAGGAAGAAGCCATCGAGGCCGCCTACTACCTGGCCAAGTTCTTCTCCGACGCCGATTACAAGTCCGGCGCGAACCTGCCCTGCTGGGCGGCTGACCCGAACGCCGAGGTTTCCGACCTGGTGAAGTCCGCTGCCGACATGGCTGCGAAGGCTGAGAGCATGGTGCTGTTCGGCGACAACTTCCTGAGCGCTGACGCCGCCAACACCTATCTGGACTACATCGGCCTGGCCTGGGCCGGCGAGATTTCTCCCGAGGATTACGCCGCCGGTCTGGACGCCGACCTGCACTGATCGCAAGGTACGGTCTACCGACCGTAAAGTCCTGAATTGATGGGAAGACGGTCCCTCCGGGGATACCCGCGAGGAGCCGTCTTCTTCTTCACGTTTATTAGAAAGAGGAGCGCAGACCATGAGAAGACCATTTAGCTACAAGCTGAATATTTTCCTGTTTCTGTTGCCCGCGCTGATCCTGTTCATCGGTGTGCTGATCGCGCCAATCATCATGTCCGGCTACTACAGCCTGACGGAGTGGAATGGCCTGACAACCCCTCAGTTCATCGGCCTGGCCAACTACAGGGAACTATTCACCAGCAAGTCCATCAACATCATGCGCGCCCTGAAAAACGCCATGTTGCTGGCCCTGCTGTCCACCTGCATCCAGCTTCCCTTTGCGCTTTGGTTAGCATTGAAGCTGAATAAAAAGCCCCGCGGCGAGCGTGTGTTCCTGTCCGTGTACTTCATGCCGGTGCTGATCTCCACCGTGGTCATCGGCCAGCTGTGGATCAAGATCTACAACCCGGATTACGGCGTGCTGAACCTGCTGTTGCGCAGCCTTGGCCTTGACAGCTGGACCCACGTTTGGTTGGGCGACAAGAATACGGCGTTGTGGGCTGCCTTCGTGCCGATTCTGTGGCAGTACGTGGGCTACCACATGCTGTTGATGTATGCCGGCATCAAGGGCGTGCCCCCGGAGCTGAACGAGGCCGCCATGATCGACGGTTGCACCGAGGGTCAGGTAAACTGGTACATCATCATTCCCTACATCCGGCCGATCCTTCGCGTCAGCGTGATCTTCGCGGTCACCGGCTCGCTGAAATCCTTCGACCTGATCTACGTGCTGACAAACGGCGGCCCGAACCACGCCACAGAGGTGCCCAGCACCCTGATGATCAACCTGCTGTTCCTGCGCAACCGCTACGGCATGGGCAGCACCATCGCCGTGATGCTGATCATACTGTGCTTCCTGTTCGCCATCATCATCAACGCTATTTTCAAGGAGGATAAGGGAAGATGAATACTGCTGCGAAATCTAATTATCCTCCAACCTATGATAACGGCAAGCCGAGGAAGAGCATCGGGCAGATACTGTCCTACATCGTGCTGGTCCTTTGGGCCATCATCAGCGTCTTCCCCGTATACTGGATGCTGACTTTCTCACTGAAGACCAACGAGGAAATCTTCGGTGAAAACGTCATCGGCCTGCCCAAATACTGGGTGTGGGAGAACTATACCCGGGCCATGAATACCGGCAACATGCCCCTGTACTTCCTGAACAGCGTCATCGTGGCGGTCTCCACCATCATTATCACGCTGCTGGCCTCGGTCATGGCTACCTATGCCATCACCCGTTTGGACTGGAAGGGTCGAAAGAGCATGAACAAGTTCTTCATGCTTGGCCTGACGATCCCGATCCACGCCTCCATCGTACCGCTGTACACCACCCTTGCCAAGATCAAAATGCTGAACAGCTACTTCGCGCTGATCGTCCCCTACTCGGCCTTCTCGCTGGCCATGGGCATACTGATCTCCATCGGCTTCATGGGCGACATCCCCTATGACCTGGACGAGGCATGCTTCCTGGATGGATGCGGTGTGTGGGGCACGTTCATGCGTGTGATCGCGCCACTGATGATGCCAGCCGTGGCGACGGTGGGCATATACACGTTCCTGCAATGCTGGAACGAGCTGATGTTCGCCAACGTATTCATCAGCAAGGACAGCCTGAAAACCCTGCCTGTCGGCGTGCAGGCCCTCTCCGGCCAGTACACCACCGACTGGGGTCCCATCGGCGCGGCGTTGTCCATCGCCACCATCCCGACCCTGCTGGTCTATGTGTTCCTGTCCAAGCAGATCCAGGACAGCTTTATCGCCGGCGCGGTAAAGGGATAAGGTTTGGTTGCGCAAAAAAGCTGCCTGTTACAGGCAGCTTTTTTTGTGTTGTTTATTTATGCTGTTTGAGTGGGCAAATTCTGATTTATCGCTCTACGCTGCTGGCATTCACCCTTGCGCGAGAACGACTGTACCGGCGAGCAGTGCTCGCCACTGGCATACATGGCGAGCACTGCTCGCCGGTACGAATACGCGGCAAATCCGAACTGATCCCCCAATATCTATACCTCAATACAAACTACCCGATCTCCACCGTCGTAAGCGTTCCAGCAGGCAGTTCGACATCACGCACGATCTTCCCCGCCATACGCAGGTTGATCCAAATGTCCTCCTCCGCCCGTTTCAACAGCACCACGGCGATGGACCCATCCACATTGCGGCAGGCCGCG
>ONJE01000013.1 GCA_900318045.1 uncultured Eubacteriales bacterium | reverse complement strand
GGTTTGTTGACACAAGGGTATTGTCAAGAGAACCGTCCCCATCGGGGCACGTTGACCGACGACAACGCAGCAATGGCGGATTCAGGCAAGCATCATGTATGAATAATTTCTGCACAGGCCCTTACTTCTCCTCCAGCGTGTCGATGCTCCTGCCGAACACGAAGTAGCGCTGGTAGAGAAACTCGGTGATGAAGTTCAGGGCCATGTTGACGCCGGTGGCCAGGTATTCGTTCCAGCCGAGGCCGGCGGTCAGCCAGTGCTCCAGCGCGGTGGACAGGGGGGTGAACACGGCGTAGTAGGCCGCCACCTTCAGCATGGCCACGGGCACGTTCGCCGCGGACTTGAAGGTGAAGCGCCGGTTCAGCGTGAAGTTCCACAGCACCGACAGCACCAGCGCAGTCAGGTAGCTGAGCCAGTAGGGCAGGCGCAGCAGCTCGTTCAGCAACGCGAACGCGCCGATCTCGACCAACCCCGCGCTGACGGAGAAAAGCGTGAACTTCGCCATGCGGATCCATTCCCGGGTCTGTGCCGGCCTTTTATCCTTGCTCATTATCCTTGCTCATGGATAACACATCCCTTCGCCGCCATGGTATACCGTATCCGGCGGCGCTGTCAAGGGGAAATGTCGTTGCTGTTCAGCGTAAACTCCCTCAGTCACGCTTCGCGTGCCAGCTCCCTCAGGGAGGGAGCCTTTGGGTGTGAGAATGCGCCGTACAGGCTCCCGTTCAGGCCCCCTCCCCGAGGGGGCTGGCTGGCCGTCAGGCCAGACTGAGGGAGTTTATCAGGACGCTGAGCTGTAACGAAATGCCCGATAATTAACGCAATCGACGGACCCGCATGATTGACACGGCGAACGGGGGAATTATAAAATATAAGTTGTGATTTTTATACCGCACCTTTGGTGGCGGCAGGGTGCCGCCGCCACGGGATGGACCAGTTTCCAGCGGAGGCATTGACATGATGTACGGGCCGATCTGATACCGGCGTTTATGGAAGGAAATAGCAAACGAGAATTGAGGAGGAAGCGAACATGTCCCATCCCGAATTGCAGGCCGAGGTGGCGCGCAGGCGCACCTTTGCCATCATTTCCCATCCCGACGCCGGCAAGACCACGCTGACGGAAAAGCTGCTGCTGTACGGCGGGGCGATAAGGCTGGCGGGGTCGGTGAAGGCCCGCAAGACCGCGCGCCACGCCACCAGCGACTGGATGGAGATCGAAAAGCAGCGCGGCATATCGGTGACGTCGTCGGCGATGCAGTTCGACTATAACGGCTATCGCATCAACATACTGGACACCCCCGGCCACCAGGACTTCTCGGAGGACACCTACCGCACCCTCGTGGCGGCGGACAGCGCGGTCATGCTGATCGACAACGCCAAGGGCGTCGAGGAGCAGACCGTGAAGCTGTTCAAGGTCTGCCGGCTGCGCAACATCCCCATATTCACGTTCATCAACAAGATGGACCGCACGGGCCGCGACCCCTTCGAGCTGATGGAGGACATCGAATCGGTGCTCGGCATACGCTCCTGCCCGGTGAACTGGCCCATCGGCATCCACGGGGACTTCAAGGGCGTCTACCACCGGGACACCCGGCTGATCGAGCTGTACTCCGGCGGGGATCACGGCCAGGGCCAGGTCAGCGTGGAGACGGTGTCCATAGACGACCCGGCGTGCCCGGCGAGAATCGGGCAGACCTACTACGACAAGCTGGTGGAGGACATCGAGCTGCTGGACGTGGCGGGGGACGAGTTCGACCTTGACAAGATACTCGCCGGACAGCTGACGCCGATGTTCTTCGGCTCGGCCACCAACAACTTCGGCGTGGAGCCGTTCCTGAACCGCTTCCTGACTTACACCAAGTCGCCCACGCCCCGCGTCGCCGAGGAGGTGGGGCCCATCGACCCCGCCGACGAGAAGTTCACCGGCTTCATCTTCAAGATCCAGGCCAACATGAACCCGGCCCACCGGGACCGCCTGGCCTTCATGCGGGTGTGCAGCGGCGTGTTTGAAAAGGGCATGACGGTGTGGCACTCCTCCACGAACAGCCGCATCAAGCTGGCCCAGCCCCAGACCTTCATGGCCCAGGAGCACGAGGCCGTGGAGACCGCCTATCCCGGCGACATCATCGGCCTGTTCGACCCCGGCATCTTCCGCCTGGGCGACACCATCTGCACCGGTTCTCCCGTGCGCTACAGCGGCATCCCGCTGTTCGCGCCGGAGTTCTTCTGCCGGGTCAGCCCCGAGGATTCCATGAAGCGCAAGCAGTTTTTGAAGGGCATCAACCAGCTTTCGCAGGAGGGCGCGATACAGACCTTCAAGCGGCCCAACATCGGCCGGGAGGAGATGATCGCCGGCGTCGTGGGCGTGCTGCAGATGGACGTGCTGGAGTACCGCCTCAAGGGCGAGTACGGCGTGAACATCACCCGGGAAAACCTGCCCTTCCGCTTCGTGCGCTGGGTGGTGCAGACCCCGAAGCCGCTGGAGAAGCTGCGGCTGACCAGCACCACCGCCATCGCCGAGGACCGCGTTGGCAGGCCGGTGCTGATGTTCGAAAACGAGTGGAGCATCCGCCTGGCCGGGGAAAACAACGAGGGCCTGGTCCTCGCCGAAACCGCGGACCGGATGAGCGCGGACGAAATGGAATAATGGATTAATAACGGGTAACGATTTAGTTTGGTAACTACTGATTTGTCGGGATGATGCGAAGGGATTAGGGATTAGGGATTAGGGATTAGAAATAGCTGCTGCCGCATCCAACAGACTTCCCCTTCAGGGCAATGTCATCAACTTAGGAACTGTAACGAAATAAGTTGTACAGATTGCGAAGGATGAATTCGTCCCTGCGAGGCGGAGGAGGGAGGCGTGCCGGGGCACGTTGACCGACGACAACGATGCCGTAGGCCTGTCAGGCCGTAGGGTACAGGGGCGGATTCAGTCAAGCAAGATGTGCAACTTATTTCGTGGAGGTTCCTTACCTCGCGCCCCTGCAATGGATCCAGCCCACCGCGCCCCGCAGGCTAACGAGGAGCCAGTCCCCTTCATCCCTCAGAATGGGCAGGGTTTTGTCTGCGCCCAGCAGGGCAACCTTGGGCGCCGAAGTATCATCCCAGGCGTATACCGGCGTGCTCCCCTCCGTGCGGTACCAGGCGGGATCGACGACGATGTAGTCCGCGTTCACCCAGCCCACGGGGTCCTCGTCCTCGGCATCCGACTGGGTCAGATAGGCCCATCCGTCTTCCTGTTCGATCACGAGTATGAAGTCTCCACACTTCAGGGTTTTCACAGCCTTGGAAGACGTGTCGGGCGCTTTGCGCACGGTCAACTCCTGACACAGCACGGCCCCGTGATAGCCGATCTGCCCCATGCCATAGGGAGGAATGATTTCCGCCATGGCAATCCCATTGCTTACAAGCATAAGAACCAGCGCCGCCAGAACCGTGAGCAATACGTACTTTTTCATGTCAATTCTCTCCTTGTCTGTTGTTATCAGCCGCCAGTGGAAGGATCGTTCAGCCTCCGCCCTTCGGCGTCGAACCGTTCGGGACGGCAAGCTCTGCCCATTGGCTGCTTACAGATACAATACCGCAAATCTCCCCTCCCCGTCAATAGGTTTATGAAAAAAACTGATATGCCCGTGGCAGTTCGATTCTGTGACGCTTCTGTGACAGAACTGCTGGTATAATGCCGCTGTAAAGGAAATACCGCACAATACGGGCAGCGGTGCGATGGATGATCATCAACCATCTGCAGCCTGCTATAAACTCGATTGCCCGCCAGGTAAACTGCGATTTCTGCAGGCTGAACCTGGTCAAAATTCCTCTCATCCTGCCACTTCCCAATTGTGCGGTATTTCCACAAACAAAAACAGCCGCGGCAAAAATGCCGCGCACAAGGAGGTAATTTCAATGAAGAAATTGATCGTTATGCTGATGGTTGCCCTGCTGGCATTGAGCGCCGTGGCCTTCGCAGAACCCTACCGTTCCGGCAACATCGCCTTTGAATACGATGAAAAGGCCTTTGAGATCAGCCTGGACGACAATCTCGATGACGAGACCACCGTGGTGGTCTATGGCAAGAACGAAGCCTGGGGCCATACCTACGTCAGCTTTTACCTGAAGGACCTGAATGATGGCGAAAAGTTCCCCACCGCGGATGAGCTTGCCAAGAACAATGACGCCACGGTCACCGAGGGCGACTGGAACGGCTACAAGAACGTGCTGATGTACGCCGTTGAAGGTGACGACGGCATGACCCGCAACTACTTCGTCGTGCCGGTGATGGACGACGACGGCCATGAGATCGACGATATGCTGGAGGTGCAGATCGGCGTGAGCAAGATCGACGACGAAGCCACGACCATGGAGCGCGACGACGCCATCAGCGCAGTCGTGGACTCGCTGAAGCTGGTGGATGACTGATTCAGGCGTCACCGTTCAGTCCAGGCGGGGGGAAAATGCAGTGCCGGCGCCATCCCGTGCGCGGGAAGCGCGCGCGGTTCCGCTGCGCCGCCACAGTGGCGGCCCGGAGCCCCCGCTACAGACGATACGTTTGATTGAGCTGAACAGATAAATTCAGGCAAATAAAAAGTGGAACAAATGCAGCCGTGCCGGAGACAGCACGGCTGTTTTGTGGTAGAATGGAACCGATGAGAAACACAAAAAGCAGTGAAGGGTACCTCTAAAAACTATCGCGCCGTCCGGCGAGATGATTTTTAGTCAGATTTGACTTGCAAAAGACGCAGGCTGCCTGGCGGGCAGTCAAGGTTTTTGCAAGGCGAAGATGGCTGAAATTCAGCCGTCCGACGGTGATGAGAATTTTTTGAGGTGCCCGGAAGGGAAAAGACGCGATGAATGGATTGCACGACTATATCCTCTGGCTGGGCGAATTCGACTTCACCGCGGTACCGTTCCGGGAGGCCGACGCCGTCATACTGTGCCTGTTGACGTACTGCGACTTCACGCCGCTCTTCGAACACTCGGATGAAGCCCTCCTGCGCGACTGCCAGGGGCTGATCGACGCGGGCGAAGTCCACATTCAGCGCATCGGAAAGGCCGAGCCATTTATCCAAATCCTGGAAGCGGCCGCCAACTCCCGTCGTTTCGGTACGCTTCGCATGACCGGCTACGTGGACATCATGCTGCCAAGGGGACCCATACAGTTTTCAGCCATCACCTACCACAGCGACGCAGGCTGGTCATTCATCGCCTACCGCGGCACCGACAGCTCGCTGGCGGGTTGGAAGGAAGATTTTATGATCAGCTTCAAGCGCACCGAGGCGCAGGAGCTGGCGCTGCAATACGCGGAGGACCGGATCAATTCGGAACGCGCATGGTATCTCGGCGGACATTCGAAGGGCGGAAACCTCGCGCTCTACGCCACCTGCATGCTTCCCGAGGACAAGCGCGCCTCCATCGCCCGGATGTACCTCCTCGACGGGCCCGGCTTTTGCCCCGAGGTCATCGATCCCGAGATCGTCGGCAAAGTCAAGCCGTTGGTTACGCGCATCATCCCCGGTTTTTCCATCATCGGAAAGCTCTTTGACCCCCGGATCGAGCTTACCCGTATCGTGCAGT
The DNA here is from genome assembly GCA_900318045.1 of uncultured Eubacteriales bacterium. GTDB lineage: Bacteria > Bacillota > Clostridia > Christensenellales > Aristaeellaceae > UBA2862. Next base: position 18,473 of record ONJE01000013.1, on the reverse strand, counting down.
CCTCCGCCTCCGGCTTCCTCCAGCACGACCCCGCCACCTGGGGAATCGATCACGGGAAGCTGGCGCTGCTGCCGCAGACTGCTCCCCACAGCGACATCATCAACGCGATACTCGGCAAGTGGATCGGCGGTCTGGCATGTGAGGAACGGGAAGTCTTCATCAACGATATTTTTGACGCCCTGGGCGCCGGCGGTGCCGAAACGATTGAGGCGTTGGAGGCGCAGGGGCTCAAAGCCTACGAGGCGATCAGCGCCCGGCTCAGGAATTCCAGCGAAATCACCAAGCGAACGCTCAGAAGCCTTTCACATCAGGCCATACAGGCCATTCGGGACGCCCTGTTCCATAAGCCAGAGGTTTGAAAAAAACCGGGAAGCGCTGTAAAACGCTTCCCGGTTCAGGATTCGCAGCTTTACCAGCCGCCTGCGACAGCGGTTAGGAGCTGTAGACAAAACAGTTATGCTGTGTGCGCAGTATTTTTATTCCGCTTTGTCGAGGAAGATGGTCACGTCGGAGAAGTCCGCCAGCGTCTTGTAGGACTGCTCGTCCTGGCGGTACGCATCAGGAGCGCTGAGCACGTGTACATCGTAGACCTTCGCCTCCGCCACCGGGAAGGTGGCCACGCCTTCGGCGTTGGTGGTCTGGAAGGCACAGCTGGTGTCGTCGCAGAACTGGATGACGACGCCCTCCACGGGCTTGCCGTCGGTATCGTAAACGATGACGTTGTACTTGCTCTCGCCGTTCGCCTGGGCGCCGGTATTGGTGACGGGCTCAACCTTCTCGCCGGCCAGCAGCTTGTCGATGACCGTCTCGTACTCGGTGATCGCAGCGCCGCAGATGGGGAAGGTCAGGATCTTGCCCTCGCTGTCAACGAAGTAGTTGAAGGGATAGCCGCCGAGGTCCTCAAAGAAGGAGACCCCCTCCGGGCACCAGACGTTGGGATAGGTCACGTTGTTCTCCTTCAGGAGCGCCTCGGCATCGTCCTTGACGTCCGCGATGGCAACTTTCTTGCCTTCGCTCTCAACGCCGACGATGCCGCAGCCCTTCTCCTGCAGGCGCTTGTAAATCTCGGCCAGCTCGCCCAGCTCGCCCGTGCAGGCGCCGCACCAGGTGCCCCAGACGTTGACCAGGGTGATCTTGTTATTCTTGAACAGATCCTCGCTCTTGACCGGGTTGCCGTCCAGGTCGGTGGCCTCAAACCGGATGGTCTGGCCGATCAGCTCGCCGGTGGGATCTTCGGGGGTGATGTGCTCACACTCCTTGATCAAAGCCTGGAAACCTGTGTTGATCGCTTTGATCTCCTCAGCGGCTCGCTCCTTCTCCGCCGCGGCCTCCTCCTCGGTGATGTTGAGGCCGGCATCCTGGGGATTGTCGTAGATCGCCATGAAGCGGTCGGTGGGAATGGTGACGTAATAATAATGCCAGCTGCCTTCGGTGGCGACCTCCTGGATGCTCACGCCCTCCTTGAGTTCGGCGCCGATGGCATTGAGCATGGCATCTTGATCCGCCGCGTCGCTGACCATGATGTAGCCGACTTCGGTGCTCAGGTAAGCGATATAATCATCGATTTCATCCCTCTCTTCATCGTTGGCGGCGGTAGCCTCCAGGGCTATGATGTCCGTCAGCGGCATGGCATAGTAAATCACCCGGGCCATGGCCACATAGGGGTCGTGATGCTCGACGGGCAGTGTCTCCATCGAGACGTGATTGACGCAATTGCTGTAGATGCTGTAGTCGTCCATGACCAGGCCAATCGACGGATAGGTCTGAGCATCGGAAGCGGCTGCGTCCGCCTCGGCCAGGGCCGGAATGCAGGCCAGCAGCAGGATTGCCGCCAGCAGGGTTGCAAGAAATCTCTTCATTGATGTTACCTCCTAACAATAGTACCGTGCTATTATAACACATATTTTTGCCTTTTTTGTTAATTGTTTGATTAGACCGCATATAGCGTACAATACAAATTGTTTCAAAAACTCAGGGTGTATTTCAAAAGTCGAAGTATTGCAGTTTCGAGTGGATTTGCCTGCATATCAAGGCCATTTTCCGCAGGTTTACTGGCGGTAAACCAAAGAAAATCAACACAGAAATGCAAGCATAGACGCCGCAACTGCAACGGAGTTTCCAGCCAATTGGTTACTGCTCAGCGTACACTCCCTCAGTCTGGCCGTCAGGCCAGACTGAGGGAGTTTATCAGGGGGACGCTGAGCTGTAACGCCAATTGCGGCGCGGCGATTTTGAAACACGCCCTATGCAACGCGCCTGCCCCGTACGAAAGTTGACCGAATCCTGAAATCCGGGTCCGCGATGACGATGTCGGCGTGTTTCCCGGGCTCCAGGGAGCCCTTTTCGCCGTCTGCGCCGATGCTCCGCGCCGGGTTGAGCGAAGCCATGCCCACTGCCTGCCACAGCGGGAGGCCGGTGTGTTTTACGAAGTTGCGCACAGCGGCATCGAGGGTCAGGGCGCTGCCGGCGATGGTGCCGTCGGGGAAGCGCAGCTTCATGCCGTCCACGATCACAGTCGCGCCCAGCTGCTCATGGGGACCGTCGGGGAGCCCCGCCACGGGGATGGAATCGGTGATGAGCACCAATCGGTCCCCCGCCAGCTTCGCCATCAGCCCAAACAGCGCCGGATGAACGTGGAAGGTGTCGCAGATCAGCTCGCAAAATACCCGCCCGTCCCCCAGCGCCGCGCCAACCGCCCCCGGTTGGCGGTGGTTCAGCGGCGGCATGGCGTTGAAGGTGTGGGTGGCGTGGGTGACGCCCGCTTCAATGCCCGCCATCGCCTGGTCGTAGCTGGCGTCGGTGTGACCCATGGACAGGGCAACGCCCATCGCCCGGGCCGCGCGGATGCACTCAATCGCGCCCTCCAGCTCCGGGGCGAGGGTCGCCAGGCGTATCACGTCCGCCCAGGGGCGCAGCTTTTCGGCGTCCGGCTTCTGTATGCCGGATTCCGCCTGGGCGCCCTTTTTCCTGGGATTGATGAAGGGCCCCTCAGCGTGGCAGCCCAGCACCTGCGCGCCACGCCATTCGTCGGTCAGGCTCTCCCGCCTGGCTTGGCGGATGGCGGAAAAACACCGCTCCAGCGCCGGCCAGTCCAGTGTCATGGTGGTGGGCAGCCAGGCTGTCACGCCGAACCGCGCGGCCCGCCGGGACATCTGCCGCAGCTCCTCCAAATCACCATGGGAGGCATCCCAGCCCATGAAGCCGTGGCAGTGCACATCGATCAAACCCGGAGATACATAGCCGCCCCCCGCGTCGATGACCTCCGCCCCTTCCGGCGGCACGTGCGAAAAGCCTTGGATCCTGTCGCTGAAGACAATAGCCCTGCCCTCCAGTATCCCGTCCTTCAGTATGAGCTTGCCGTTCACAATGCATTTCACGGTCGTTTCCCCCTGTCAAGAATAAGGAACTGCAACGAAATAAGTTGCGCAGATTGCGAAGGATGAATTCGTCCCTGCGAGGCGGAGGAGGGAGGCGTGCCGGGGCACGTTGACCGACGACAACAAAGCCGCAGGCCCTTTGGGCCGTAGGGGACAGGGGCGGATTCAGCCAAGCAAGATGTGCAAGTTATTTCGTGGAGGTTCCTAAGGAACTTTCTCCGCGACCGGCTCGAAGGCGAGGATCAGCGCGCCATACCGCCCGTCGGCCTTCTGGCAGCCCACACCCGCCATCCGGGTGCTCAGACCGGTTCACTCGTCCACCAGCAGAGTCTGTTTCCGGTGGCGGCGTTCGCCGCAGTCACCTCTGTTATGAAATCCCATCATTTTTTCTATATGATTTCCTGTTCCGTCACGCATTCCGCTTTGATCCTTCCCACCAGGAATTGCAGCGCATCGATAACATTCGGGCGAATGTCGCCGCCAACCATCACGTACATGATATCGTCCCCCACCGCCAGCTCGCCTTCGTTCATCCATGCCTTCGCAAAGAATATGCCGGGCAGCTCAAGCGTCTGCGCAACAGCCTGGCGCACTTTTTCATCGTCCGCTGAGAAACGCATGCCCTTCACGGGCTTCGCGTCGGTATCGCCGTCGCGCACGCGGGCCCTGGCGTCCTCCCGGACCACGCCGTTGTGTACCAGAAACATGCCCGTCCGCGCCAGGTCGCCGGAGCCCTTGGCTTCCCTCAGCCAGGCGTCCATGGAGGGCGTTTCACGCCGCTGTGACGACGCGGGTGTCGCACAATCGGCCGAGCCCGCGGACATCAGCATCTCAAGACCGTGTTCCAGCGCGGGCAGGATGGCTGTCAGGTTTTCCCGGGCCGCCCGCTCGCTGCCAGGCAGATTGACGATCAGGGTTCGGTTCCGGATTCCCGCCACGCCCCGGGACAGGCAGCCTCTCGGGGTCAGCCTCATGCTCTCGGCACGCATGGTTTCGGCCAGGCCCGGCGTCTGGCGCTCGATCACGTCCAGCGTGGCCTCCGGGGTGATGTCCCGGGGCGAAAAGCCGGTGCCGCCGGTAGTCAGCACCAGCGCCACGCCGGCCTCGGCCAGCTGCTTCAGCGCTTCGGCGATCTGCCCCCGCTCATCCGGGAGTATGGCTGCATGGACGACCTCATAGCCCGCCTGCATCAGCATCTCCCGCAGCGCCGGCCCGCTGGTGTCCACCCGCTCGCCCCGGAACCCCTTGTCGGAAATTGTCAACACCGCCGCCTTGTAGCCCATCATTCATCCGTCCTTTCATAGTCCCCGTGAACGCCGCCCGTCTTCTCCAGCAGGCGGATATCAGAGATCACGATATCCCGCTGTACCGCCTTGCACATGTCATACACCGTCAGCGCGGCCACGGACACGGCGGTCAGCGCCTCCATCTCCACGCCCGTCCTTCCGTCCACGCGGACCGTGGCGACGATCTCCACCGACAGCCGCGCCTCGTCCAGCGAAAGGGACAGATCGACGCCGTTCAGCGGGATGGGATGACACATGGGAATGATGTCCGGCGTTCGCTTCGCGCCCATGATTCCCGCCACCTGGGCGACCGTCAGCACGTCGCCCTTCTTCATGCCGCCGCTTCGAACGCGGTCAAACGTTGCCTGGTTCAGCAACACGCGCCCCGCGGCCACCGCCTTGCGGCACGCTATGTTCTTCTCGCCCACATCCACCATGTGCGCGCGGCCCTCGTCGTTGAAATGCGTAAAATCCCTTGCCTGTGTCATTCGGAAATCCGTCAACTCCTTGTCACAACCCATGCTCATCCTCCAATACGGTTCATGCTGCGGCAGCATGGCCCAGAGTGTTTTTCCAAATAAAGGCAAAGACGCCGTAACTGCAACGAAGTTTCCAGCCAATTGCATCTTCCCGAATTCAGAAACAGACTCTGACTACCGCTTGGTATGTGTGTGCAAGCAACATGCTTCCCCGTTGCTCTTACCGGGGTTTTTCCCTCCCTTGCCGGTTATAGCGTGGTGAGCCAGCGCTCCAGCGCGTCGATCTCTGCTTCCGTCATCCCGCATCTGGTCAGGTAATCCCTGGCCGCCGGGCGCATATCGACGCCCGGCAAATCCCCGATCTCAACGCCAAAAATGGCCGCAAGCTGCTCGTCAATCCTCGCCTTGAACAGGCGGTATTGCAGGGAATCTGGGTTCATGTCGATGCTGTGAAGGCAATCATAGCTGACCATGTAATCCTGCACGATCTCATCATATGTCGCTCCGCAAAGCGCCTCCAGCAACGCGCAGATGACGCCCGTGCGATCCCTGCCCAGGCTGCAATTGATCAGCAAGGGGCCTTCCGCATCCGTTATATCGGCAAGCCCTGAAGCAATCGTTTTCATGTTCTCCTGGTCTAAATAATCCACACCTATGTGGCAGGCAATCACCCGTCCTTCCGCGATCATGGCGCTCGTATGGTCAGGCAGATCATCTCGGTTTTCCAGCCACTCCAAGCTGTCCGCCAGATCGAGGATAGCGCCGATGTTGTGTTTCCGGATATACGAATCCATCCGTTCGACTCTGCCGAATTCAATGTCAAAGGGCGATGCTCCCCGGTACAGGCGTCCCACCCGGATGTTGCCGGCCGTCACCTCCCGCGTGTTGCAAAACGCCTCGTCCGTCTGGCCTTCCATCATCTTCCTTGCATCGTTGATGTCGTAGGCCTCAAACAACTCCCTGTATCGGCCCCTTTGTTCCAGGGTGATGGTCAGCGCCTCGCCGGGTTCAATTCCGGTAGACTTGCTCAGGTCACAGCTGATGCCCGCGACACGGATGCCACTAAAATGATCCGTCAATATGGTGTCGTTCCTTTTCCCAAAGAAATCCGGGTAATACGGCACAGCTTTTATTTCATGCCCCCCTGAGAAGGAGAGATCGACGCTGTCCCCGTATTCCAGGTCAATGCTTTCCAGGTCGAGTATCAGATCCCCGAATCGATCCACCCCTGTGACCATCGCGCGCACCGGTTCGAAAGCCTCGGCGCCAGTGGGCATCGCCCAAATCGCACTATCGTAACTGAAAACCTCATGTATTTCACGGTCGTAACCCTGGTAGAAGCCCTTCGGCATACCCAGGACGATCTGCGCGCCGCGGTTGTAGCTGACGAACATGCGGCCCGTCTCCCGGTCGAAGGAAATGCCCTCCACCTCGCCCTGCAGGGTGACGTCGTCCAGCGTCCTTTCCGGCAGGACCGGCCATGCTGTGCGCGACAGGTCCACCCGGCAGCGATAGACATGATCCGGCTCGCCAAGGTCCGCGGTGCCATCGTCCGCCGTCATATAGATCCACCCATCGTCAAACGCGATTCCCTGGATCCACTGCGGCGCAGGTTGCAGGTGATGCTTGCCCAGGTACGCGCCCGATTCCAGGTCGTAACGATAGAGATAGCGCCCGCTCTCTCCGTCCGCCCAGGAGCACAGCCATATGGAGCCGCTGTCCGGGTCCACGGCGATGCCGGACACCTCTGTCTGGCCGCTTTCCCCATCAAAGGCATAGGTTCGTATCAGTTCAAGTGTCTCAGCGTCATACACCGCGATCTGAATACTGCTGGCTTCGCCATCCATGAAGTATTCAACGCCGGCATATAGCTTGCCATCGTAAACATCGATATCCCCGATGTGATTGACCTCATCGCTGAAGCCGGAAAACGGCGCCTCCGCGGTGGTCGTCAGGTTCCAGGCATCGTCATACCTTGACAGCGTTGTGCTGCCGCTGATGCAATAGCCGTCACCTGTCCAGGCGACGCCCTGGCGGCCATCGACAGCATGGACGCCATTCAGGGTATAGGAATGCCGCGGGTTCATATCACCCGCCTCAGATCTTCCCGGCGCCGTGATCGGCGCCGGCGGCTGCTCGGCGCTTGAGGCAACAGGCCCCAAAGCCGCAAGAGCGATGATTTGCGCGACCACCAGCAACGGGACAAGCGCTCGAAATAACATAGATCTGCCTGTATTCATATAGTCGTCTTCTCCTTTCACAGTCCATTATGGCACGGATTCAGCCGCGCAGGCCTGCCGCTGATCGGTATCGGGTTCAGGGAAATCCCGCACAGGGCAGTCAAGGTTTTTGCCAGTCGAAGATGGTTGAAATTCAGCCGATCGACGGTGATGAGCGTTTTTAGAGGTACCCACAATACGGTGGCACATCTGACGGCGCCTTTTGGCCCATATGCATCCTGTATATTTCCTGGCTTGCCACCAGCACGTTGACCGACGACAACGGTGCCGCAGGCCTTTCAGGCCGAAGGGTACAGGGGAGGATTCAAGCAAGCAACATGTGCAAGTGATTTACCTGATGTCTATTCCTTCCCGCCTGAGCAGCAGAAGCAATTCCCGATTGACATACAGATTGACATCCTCCAGGTCCCTTTCGTTGCACTGCCCTTCGATGAGCAGTGTAATCGTCCGCATTCCCTGGTTCATTCCGCTTCCAAAGCTCTCGACGCCGCAGTAGCGCAATTCGCCCGCAATCCTGTCGCACCGATTGCTGATCTCCGGCAATTCGCGGTTCAGCATCGCTTCAATCTCCTCCAACGGAGAATCGATGGATATTTTGAAGCTAAGCGTGTACCACGAGAACTTTCGCGTATTATTGACAATGGTATCGATGGAATGATTGCTTATGGTCATGAGATTGTTGTCCATCGTCAGCAGCTTTGTCGAGCGCACGCCGATCTCCTGGACAACCCCCTTTGCGTTGCCAATCTGCACGATATCGCCCACCTCGAAGCTCTTTTCGAATACAATCGAGAGGCCTGCGAGGACGTCTGCGGCCATGTCCCTCGCGCCGAGGGAGAGCGCCAGTGATACAATGCCGATCGACCCGATGACCGTTCCTATCGGAAAGCCAAAATACTGCAACATGAAGTAAACGGAAACAAACACCGAAAGGTACTTTATGGCGTTGTGGATAAGCTTGCAAAGCGTCTGTCCCTTGCCCAGCAGGAAGGTTGAAAGGAGCTTGAGAACCAATGCGCTGATGACGTTGACAAGGTAAGCCAGGCTGATGATCAATATGACGCTGCAAACAGAGAACAGGTTTACCCCCTTGACCCAGTCGCCGTGGAGCAGGAAGTTGGCCATGGTGCCGTAGCCCTTGCTCGTCAGGTTGCTTCTTACGATCAGGTCCCCCCAGCCGATCAGCAGCAAAGTCAATCCGGCGCGGAACACGATAGCGGCCTTGCCCTCCGGCCCCTGCTCGTCCCATTTGACCTTCTTCCTCAGTTTTTGCAGCGTGTCCTTCAGCTTGCTGTTCCTGGCCTTGTCCTCCAGGCGCTTCCCTGCCGTCTGGCGGAGATGTATTTTCAACGTCCTGACCGTTTCAGATCCTTCGTCGTCATCCTCCGCCTCCAAATCCTCATACCTTCGGGACGAGATGCCGTCGTCGGGATCTTTCACAGTGGCGATGCCCTCATAGGCCTTCTGGGTGTAGCCCCGGAAGAGTATCAACAGCAGCACGACCACCCCGATCAGATAGAGCGCCGCGGCAAACATGCCGAATTTCAGCACGGACCGCAACAGCGCCCTGCATTTTATCGTATAGTAAAAGATGCTGCTCTCGTCTCTGGCCGTGAGGATAAAGTTGTCATCATCATCCACCGTTCCAAAGTCCATATAGCCGTCCCGAAGGCTCTTTTCGGTCAGGCCCCTCTCGAGTATCTTTGCGCCGACAAGCGCAGGGTCGCTGCTGTAGACGACTACATTGCTGGCTTCATCGACGATAAAGCATCTTGCGTCCTCCGTCGTCATCGCCGCAAGCTGTGTGTTGATGTCCGGCGAACCCCCAATCGACCGGATCTGCCCGGGTACCAGCGCCATGATCAGCGCCCCGTGAGCGTCGTCAGCCAACGGCAGGGTGACGCCGATGATCTGGCGCTCGAGCCCCGTCGTCGCGTCCGTGGAGGTTTCATGGATGATGCTGGGAATGCCCAGCAGCAGCCGGCGGAAATCAGATGAATCGCTGCCCAACCCCCGGTTCAGGGTGAAGCCGGAATAATCCTTGTTGCAGAGCGTCTCGTTGCCCTCGGCGTCGAACAGCATGATGAAATCAATATTCAGGATATCGCACCAGCGCTGCAGCGTCTCCTTCGTGGCAAAACCGTCTTGCGCCTCCAGCAGCTCAGCCATGCGCTGCCCATGGTACACGTACCATTCCTCCTGCTGGCGGTCGTCCTCGTCGTCCACTGCGGAATTCAACTGAGCCATCTGCCGGATGACCGTGTCCAGTGTGTCCTGGCCGTATTGGGTCTCTATATAAATCTGGCTGATGCCCTGAAGAATGGACGCAACCGCAAACACGGCGATCGTGCCGGTCACGGCGGCACTGATCATCCTGATGCGCATCTTGCGGGGGCTGTAGCGATTCGCCTGCCCCTGGGTGAGCACCGTATCCCGCACGCATCGCCTGACCGCAAACATATAGACCAGCATGGTGACAAAGCTCAGGGCCATGGAATAGCATATGGCCAGCGCGCAGTTCAGGCTCTTCATGCCCAGGGTGACAATGGGCAGCATCTGAACCATCGTCATATTCGCGGTTTCCGATGATTCATCTTCATAATGGGAATAGACGCAGCTGTAGGAAACGCCATTGATTTTGAGCCTGTCCGGCTCCTTCCGAAGCTGTTCCTCGTCGATTCCCATCTCCTCCAGGCTCTGGTATTTCTGAATGCTCCCGTAGGACTTCAACAGCTTCAGATGGCCATCCAGCTCGCCGATCAGCATGGTATTGCCGTTGAACACCTGGTCAGCCCTCTCCAGCGCATCATAGTCAATGCTTTCATAGTGCGCCATATAAGCCCGGTATTCCGCATCGGCGGTCATATCCACGAAGTACACGCCGTCGGCGATTTTGCCGAACGACAGGTAATAGGCTTCCGGGACAGCCGCCTGATCCCCGTCATTCGCGTCCAGCGGGGACGCCGCGTCCCCGCCTTCAGGCTTCTTCACCAGGCGGCCCGTCCGCATCGTACCGGATGCGATACTCTCCTCCACCAGCGCCCGACTGATTTGGGCTTCCACCTCACCCATTCCCTCCGGGAAAACCGCGTGTTCGCCCTGAAAGGTCAATACAAACGCATCTGAAAACAGTTCCGGGCCGGTGTAGCCCTCTTCCGTGACAAAGGTCTTCAGGGAATCGGTCATCAACAAGATATTTGCCGACAGGTTGCGGTCATACCACTCCTCTGCCGAAGCGATAACCCGGCTCTCATTGCGCGCGATTTCCTTGACTTACCGCCAGTAAGCCTGCGAAATTTGCAGGCCACGCCTGACTAAAATTCACCTCGCCATACCACCACCCAATTATGCGGTATTTCCTTAAGGACTGTCTTCACCCTTAAAATATGTCTTGTCCATTTCCCCTATTGCGTCCGAGAGCTCTATCTGTTCCAGGGCTGAATAGAGCATGCTGCAAGCCGACCCATAGTTGGTCGTCAACATCTTATAGACCGCAAATATACCTACATATTCCGAGGGCAAAGCCAGGGAGGCGAACAGTATGACCCATGCGCTGTTGATACCCGGCGAGGCGAAGGACATTTCCAGCGTCAGTATAATCAAAACCAGCAGGAATGAAGATGTGATGGGCATCCCCGTGTATTTCAGGATCAGGAACGGTGGGATGGCCAGGTGAACCGTCGTCTTCACGCTCAGCATAGCCTGGCTGATGGGAATCCAAAACTCAGAAAAGCCCGGATTGATTCCCATGGCGTTTTTGGAAACATCGTATTCCAGCATCATGGTTGCCGTCTCTGATCCGGTTACAAAAGCCCTGGAAAAGAGGGGCCATGCTTTCTTCCATAAAACGGGAATGCCGATCCCGCACCTCAGGGAAACCTTGGCCAGCTTGATGATGACGCAGATCGTAAAGCTCACATAGACGGCGACGATGAATTCCCATCCGTCCAGCAGGATTCTTCCCTGTCCGTTGGCGGTAAGCTTGAAGACGCTGATAAACGGTATCAGCGGCGTAAGCCTGTAGATCAGGTATGACGTATTCTTCAGCCAGTCGCCGACCTGGTTTAGGCTGCTGTTCAGCAAATTGGCATGATCACCGAGCATCAACAGGGCGATCCCCATGGCGAAGCCCATGACGACGAGCTGAGGCGTGTTGTTCTCCACAAACGGCGTAACGAGGTTCCTCGGAAACACGTCCAGCAGCATCGAAATGACCTTACCGAATCGGAAGCTTGTGTCCTCCGTGCCAAAGGTATGGTAGAAGAACAGCGAAACGGCAATCGACACCGCCATGACCAGGAATGTGATGGCGACAAACCGTCGGATGATCCTTCCGCCGAGGTCTGTCAGCTTGTTGATGCTGCCCAGGGATGAGATGGACAGGACCAGGGAAACAAATATCACCGGGCCCATGATTCCGGTCATCATGCCAATGACCACCGAAAAAACAGGATTGGCAAGGTCATCAATCAGGAAACGGATGACCTCTTCCGGCAGCCTCCGGCAGATCATGCCTGCCAGCAGGCCCAGGAACAGCGCCCACACTATGGGCGACTTGATCGCCAATTCACGACGCCGGATCGCCGGGGAGAAGACCGCAATAATATTCTTGCCGGCGATATAGTTGTAGGTCACGGAAGTGGTTCTGTAATTGACAAAATTGCGGAGCGATCTGTCCGTTTCCCGTTTTTTCGCGCCCCTGCCATCTTCAAAGGGATTGAATCTCTCGCCCTCGATCACAATTTGGAATTCGAGCCTTCCAAAACGCTTGCCTGTAGCGTACTCAAATTCCTTCCCCACGCCGAACAGGTCACGGCCATCATCCAGCAACCCCAGCATCTTTTCTGCAAAAGCGGCACACTCCTCTTCTTCAAAGCCGGCTTTCCTCAGCGCTGCCACGCCCTCTGTTATGACGCTGTTGCTCTGATTGTCGGCCTGGAGGATGCCCCTTTTCCTCTTCAATGCGATCACCCCCACGTCAATTATACCAGCTACCGTGAATAATGTCCACAGTGCATCGGCAATTGTCGCGGGAAAAATACCAGTTGCCCGGTTGGCATTTCTGTGTTAGAATGGGTGCCGTGAACAGATGTTTTGTACACTTCAGTCAAGCTGTATATAAAAGGGTATCTGTTCAGTTCCATCAAGGAAATGCCGCATAATTGGGTGTTGGCATGGCGAGGTTATTTTTAGTCAGGCTGCGGACGGCTGAAAGTCATCCGTCAGGCTGCCGCCCATATTGTGCGGTATTTCCGTAAACGTATTGTCTGTAGCGGCGACTCTTGTGCCGCCACTGTGGCGGCACAGCGGCATCGTGCGCGCTTCCCGCGCACGGGAAAACCGGAGGCTTGGGATTTAACGATGAAGCATTCCTATACACTGTCTCAACAGTCAGAGATTTCCAGCGCGGTAGCGTTTTTGGAGCAAACCATCGATAATTGCCCAATGATCTGCACACTGTTGTGTGAAGAATTGTTGTCTCACCTCGTCGCCGCTGGCCATCGGGATATTTCTATGTCCGTCAGGCGCTTTCCCCGTCACTGCGTTGAAATACGCGCAGCGGGCGAGCCGGACATGCTGGCCACGGCGTCCGACAGAGATGAAACCTCGAGAATTGAAGCTGAAATCCGGCAGAGCCTCCTCGATCAGCATGCGGAACATATCGATTATCGCTACAGCAGGGGGATCAATCGATATCGCGTGTTTCTCGACGTGCCCGAGGACGCCGACCTCTGCGACGAGCTGTACACATTCTATCAGAATGCGGACGTCGATACACAGCGCAAGCCGCTCTCGCCCCTCATCTGGCTGATCAGATTGCATCCGCTCCGCTTCGCGCTGTCCATGTTCATCAAGGCAGTGAAGCACCTTGGCGCGCTGATGCTGCCGGTATTCGCGGCCAATATCATCGATGCCGCGATCTCCGCCAGCAGCTTCTTTACGTGGCCCGTGATCGCCAACATCCTCGGGTCGGTGGTCGCGCTCCTCGTCAACCTGGTCTGCTTTTGGATCGACGCCAACATCTACCACCGCTTTACCCGCGCCGTGGAGAGTGCCTTCAAGATGGCCCTCGTCCGCAAGCTACAGGCCCTTTCGCTGACATACCACAACAACGTACAGTCGGGCACACTGCTTTCCAAGCTCATTTCAGACGTCCAATTCATCGAGCAGCTGATCTACGAACGTCTGACCGACGTGCTGCACCTGTGCGTGGATGTCGTATTCGTCATCATCACCGCTTGGGTGCGATTCAAGCCGATGCTGCTGTTCTATATTATCCTCGTGCCGGCGGCGATCCTCTTCATCCGGCGCGCCGCGAAGCCCGTGCTGACCAGCAAGGCGACGCTGCGCCACCACACGGAAAGCACCAACGCCGCCTTCAAGGAAATGCTGGACATGGATCGCCTGACGCGGGCCCAGGGTATGCAGAAAACGGAATACAACCGCATATTCTCAAAGGTTCGCCTCGTACAAAACGCCGCCAACTATTACGATCAGTTGGGCGTATGGGTCAACAACATCACCTACGGCGGCTCCCAGGGCTTCCGGCTGATCTGCCTCTGCTTTGCCGCGTACCTTGCCAACAGGGGCTACATCAGCGTCGGCACCGTGGTTCTGTTCCAGTCCATCTTTGAAATGATCATCAGCAGCGTACAAAAGGTGTTGGATGAAATGCCGCAGATCGTCCAGGGCTATGACAGCCTGATCAGCGTCAATGAAATACTGTTTGAGCGTGACGTGGAGCGCAACGGCACCGTTCAGCTTCCCGAGCCGGTGCAGGGCGCAATCGAAATGCGGGATGTGGTATTCAGCTATGGCGCGGACCAGCCTCCCGTGCTGGACAAGGTCAGCCTGAGCATTCCGGCAGGGAGCAGCGCTGCGTTTATCGGAAAATCAGGAGCAGGCAAGACCACGCTGATGAACCTGATCCTGGGGCTTTACGCGAAGCAGAGCGGTGAAATCACAATCGATGGAATCGATATTGACGCCCTTGACAAAAACAGCTTCCGACGCCATGTGGCTGTGGTGCCCCAAAATACAGTGCTGTTCTCCGGCACGCTGTGGGACAACCTGGTATATGGCTTGAAATATGTATCCCTCGAACGCGTCATGGCTGTCATCCGTCGCGTGGGCCTGGACGATTTGCTGGAATCCCTGCCCGACGGCCTGAACAGCCAAATCTATGAAGACGGCGGCAACCTCTCCGGCGGGCAGCGCCAGCGCATTGCCATCGCCAGGGCGCTGTTGCGGGACGCCAGCATCATACTGTTCGACGAGGCCACCAGCGCCCTGGACTCGGACAGCGAACGGCAGGTCCAATCGGCCATCGACGCGGTCATGGCGGAATGCACTGTTATCATGGTGGCGCACAGGCTGAACACGCTTCGCAAGGTGGATCGCATATATCGGATCGAGGATGGCAAGGCCACTCCCTGCAACTCGTTTGAGGAAATCATCGGGCAGGCAGACGCCGTGTTTATTGACGAAGGATAGGAAATACCGCACAATATGGGCAACAGCGGTTCCTTTTCCACCAAGCGACCAACATAATTATACTGTATTTCCTAAATATATATGCAGGAGCGGCACAAGCGCCGCCCCTGCATATATATTATGATCCATCGCCTCTTGCAGCGTATTTCTTACTCCGATGCCAGTTTTGCCTCGAGCCGCTTCAGCGCTTCTTCGGCCATGCCGTTTTCGAGGAGAAAAGCTTCCGCTGCGGTCTTCAAATCCGTTTCCGACGTGGATGTATCGGCCTGCAGCGCCTCCATGTATCGCAGCATCTCCTCAATGTTCTTTTCCATGATCAGGTCGTATCTGTCGGTTCCGGGCTCAATACCGTAGAAGTTGCTGTAGGTCTTCATATAATCGGCCACGATCTGTTCCTCGCTCCACCCCATCAGCGCTTCAAGCGTCATGATGGCGAACCCGGTACGATCCTTGCCCTCCAAGCAATGCACCAGGAAAGGCGTCTCCCCTTCAGACAGAAAGGTGAAGCCCTCTACGAGACCCTCCACAAATGCTTTAACGGTATAATCAATGCTCATTCCCAGGGCGATGACCTTCCCCGCTTCATACAGTTCCCTGTAATAGGGGGAATCGTAGTCATCCGCGGCCATCAATTCGACGATCTCCTCGTCCGTATTGACCATGTTCATGACCGTCTGAACGCCCGCCTTCCGTATCAGGTTATCGGCAGTGCGCGCACGTTTTATCCGGTTGTCAACAGGTGAAACGGAGCGATACAGCTTGCCCTCCACAACGGGCCGGAAATTGGCGAAAACCTCATCGGATGCGAAGTCGGCACGCTCATCGCTGTAAACCAGATTGTTGACTTCCTGAATATCCAGCGCACCGCCCTTTTCCTTCATCGCGATGGTTACGGCGTCGCCCTTGCCCACGCCTGACAAATTCACGAAGCTACCGTAGTTGACACCCAGGGTGATACTGCCAACAAAAGGATTGATATACACCAGGGTGGCTTCGCGATCCACATAGTAGCCATTAAAGCAGGGCATATCGCCGGTATAGCTGCCGGCAGTCACGGTGACGATATCTCCCAACGCAAACCCGGCTTTATAGAAATCCTCATCGGTGATGTCCAGCACCGCATGGCCGTATGTATTGATTTCAGCAACCTTGCAGTTAATGGCGGAGGGTTCCGCGATCACCGGAACCTGGGCAAGGAACAGCAGGAAAGCAAGTATGGTGGCAAACAACTTTTTCATAATCAAACCCCTTCAAAAACAGCAGTATCAGTATTGGAGCGCGGCACCGGTTGTTATTCGCAGCCGGTGAGCCTCCAGCTGTCATCACACTCAGGGACGATGACGCCGCCCTTGACGTTGACGATGTAATCCCTGATCAGCTCACTGATGCCGCCGATTTCGCCATGCACGTCCTTTTCAACCAGCGTCGGCAGGTCGTCACCGGTATAGAGCACGTCCGGAACGAGCAGCAGGGAATTGGCGCAGTAGTTGTTCACGGCAATTTCAAAGGCATCATCTTCCCTGACGGGGGTGCCATCCGGCCAGGTCAGATGCTCGATCCGGCTTCCCGGTTCATGGGAGAGGTTCACTTCATAGCGGACGCCCGAAAACAAATAAAAGTTGTATGGAATAAAGTTCTCATTGAATGTGACACTTTTGTCGCCGGAGTGAAACGTGTTGTAAAAATCGGCGCTCCATTCCATGAACTTTTTCAACTGCGCGCCGGTCATGCGCAAGGTGTACAGGGTATTGGAAAAGCTGTATATCCGCGCGATGTCACACTTCTTGATCTCTCCGGGATACAGATTGGCGTCCGGGAGAGGCAATGCGGTAGTGGCAACGTCCACGCCCGCGTAATACATCTCCACATCATTGATAAGGTCGACCAGCGCGGTATCCCGAAGCCTCGCGGCGGGGATACCGTCATCCCCGGTTTCAGGCGCCAGCGCGCCGACCTCCAGCCGACCGATCACCTGGTTCGCGTCCTCCCTGGCGCGCAGGTCATAGCCCTCAAGCATTTCCAGCATGGCGGGATCGGCTTCATAATCGGCGATGATGATGCCTTCGGAAGCCCTGTCGATCACCTTCCAGCCCGCGCCGTCCTTCTTCAGGGTCAGGTCGATGACCTCCATGCTCCTGCCCTGCTCACTGTTTTGCACCACCAGCACGCCGTTCAGCTCCATTCCGGGAATCAAGTGGTGCTCATGGGAGGACACCATCACGTCAAACTCCGGGCAGGCGTTCAATATGTCGGTCACGCCCGAATTGGGCATGGCGTATTCGTTTTCCAGTCCCATGTGGAATACGCCCACCAGCACATCATACTGCCCCCGGATGGCGTCGATGATCCTTCGGGTCTCCTCCAGGGGATCGGTGACGGTGCACCCGTCCAGGTTGGTCTTGCTCCAGCGCACGATATTCGGCGTAACCATGCCGATCACGGCCACGCGCACGCCGTTCCGATCCAGTATCGCATAGCCATCCGCGATGGGTTTTCCGTCCGCGTCGTAAACATTGCCGGTCAACACTTTGCATTGCAGATCCCCGATGATCTTCTTCACGGTATCCATGTCGTAATCGTACTCATGGTTCCCTGTCACCCACACGTCATAGTCCAGCGCGTTGAGAGCCCGGATCATCGGGTGCACATCGTCGTCGTGAATGAAAAGGTCTGCCGAATTGCCCTGGAGGGTGTCTCCGGCGTCCACGAGGATCGTGTCCTCCGTCCGATACTGCGCGATGGCTGTGGCCTGCTGGGCCACACTGCCGGAAGGGCTCGGGCCGTTCAATCCGTAATCCCAGGGAACCATTTTCCCGTGTAAGTCACTGGTGGCGATGATGCGCAGTGTTCTTGTTTCCGGTTCTTCCGCGGCTGTGGACAGGGCAATAAGCGCGAATGCCAGGACAGCGCACAGCATCACAAGCCTTTTTTTCACAGTGTTTCCTCCTTTCAGGGTATTGTACTCATCACCAATTAAGGAAAAACTGCACAATATGGGTGGCAGCCTGACGGATGACTTTCAGCCATCCGCAGCCTGACTAAAATTCACCTCGCCATACCAACACCCAATTATGCGGTATCTCCAAAAAATCATCTCGCCGGACGGCACGTCAGTTTTTCGAAGTACCCCCAAGGGGATCGGTGACGGTGCAACCGACGAGGCTTTGCGCGGCACAGCGCCTTGGAGATCGTTATTCCGTTGTATCAATACACCTGGTGTTCCATATCGTTGTAGATCTTAAACAGCTCCAGGCAGGCTTCCCGATCCACGCAGATCAGGAAATCCGAGAATTCCTCCCTGCTGCCCGCGAGTTCGTCAAAGACACCATCCCGGAAGCCGATGCTGGCGTTGTCTTCGATGGTGCAGCCATAGTAAACCCTGTCGATATTCGCCCACAGTATCGCGTACAGGCACATGGGGCACGGTTCGCCCGTGGTATACAGCACGCATCCGGACAGATCATAGCTGTCCAGCGTGTCTCCCGCGTTGCGAATCGCGGTAATCTCGCCGTGGGCCGTGGGATCGTCGTCCGCGAGCACCCTGTTGTGCCCCCGGCCGATGATTTTTCCGTCCTTGACGATCACGCAGCCAAAAGG
>ONJE01000118.1 GCA_900318045.1 uncultured Eubacteriales bacterium | reverse complement strand
CGGCAGGAGGCCAGGGAGGCGCCCCGCACGGCGGTGGCCAGCCGAATGATGGAATACATACGGCTGCATTGCTACGAGAAGCTGACCCTGCGGGATCTGGCCGGGGCATTGGGCTACACCGAGGATTACCTGTCCCGGCTGTTCCACGATAACGCGGGCTGCTCTTTCCGGCAGTACATCCACCGGATGCGGATGCAGCGGGCCAAGCGGGAGCTGCTCAGCGGGGTCAAGACGATCCAGCAGATCGCCGTCGAGTGCGGATACAGCAACCCCAAGTTCTTTAGCACTGTGTTTCTGAAGAGCGAGGGAATGCCCCCGTCAGCCTATCGGAACCTGTACAGCGGGCAGCACCAGAACAATGCTTAACTGATGGTTATGTTAAGCAAAACATAGGCCAAAAACAGAAACCAATTCCCGTAAATGATACCTGTACTTGAATATTAATCAGTGATATAATCATGTCAACGAGGTGCGGGAAGCGGTTTTTCGATGGGCATAACCCCGGAGGACCGGCAACGACACCGATAGAAGAAAGGAAGCGTGTACCATGAAGAAGCTGCTGTGCATACTGCTGACCCTGTCCCTGGCGTTGATGATGGTGCCCGCCCTGGCCGAGGAAGAGGTTACACTGACCTTCTCCAGCTGGGGGGACGCCGCCGAGAAGGCGATCCTGGAAGGCGCGCTGGCGCGGTTCACCGACGAGACCGGCATCAAGGTGGAGTACCTGTACACCCCCGAAGACTACGTGACGAAGATGACCACGATGGCCGCGGCCAACGAGCTGCCGGATGTGGGCTACCTGTCCGAACCCATCGTCGTTCAGTGGGCCAACGAGGGCATGCTGAAGGACCTCACCCCCGCGCTGGAGAGCGGCAACGTGGACGCGAAGATGGACAGCAACAAGTTCATCGACAAGAACGGCAACGTGGTCGGCGTATCCGTGGCGGACGAGGTCGTCATGATCTTCTATAACCCCACCTACTTCGATCAAATGGGCGTGGCCTATCCGCCGTCGAAGGCTGAGGATGCCTGGACCTGGGATGAGTTCGTCGAGGTTTGCCGCCAGCTGACCGTGGACGCCAACGGCAAGCACCCTGGCGAGGACGGCTTTGACCCGAACAACATCAAGACCTACGCCGTGAAGATGGACGACCGCGACTACGTGTACGAGTCCTTCCTGTATTCCAACGGCACGGGCCTGTTCACCGAGGACGGCAAGGGCATCGCCCTGTACGATGACGCGGCCACCGAGGTCTTCCAGTCCATCGCCGACCTGGTGAACGTGGAGCACGTCATGCCCTCCGCCGAGGATGCCGCCAACAACATGGACATGAGCGCCTGCTTCCTGAGCAATTCCTGCGCCATGGTCATCAGCGGCCAGTGGAATTTCCAGTCCATGGCCATCGCCGCCGAGGAGGATGGCATCACCTACGACGTGGGCGTGCTGCCCTACTTCAAGGAGCCCAAGACCGCTAACACCGGCACCCCCGTGGTCGTGTTCCGCGATACCCAGCACTATGAAGAAGCGTTGCTGCTGGCCTCCTACATCAT
Organism: uncultured Eubacteriales bacterium; assembly: GCA_900318045.1. Taxonomy (GTDB): domain Bacteria; phylum Bacillota; class Clostridia; order Christensenellales; family Aristaeellaceae; genus UBA2862. Next base: position 5,834 of record ONJE01000118.1, on the reverse strand, counting down.
GAACACCGACTTCGTGATGGACTTCATCACCTCCGGCCTGTGGATGCCGGTTTCCGAGGAGTGGTACACCGACGAGGCCCTGATCGACAAGTGGATGACCGAGGGCGTGCACCCGGCTCACTATCGCGAGGCCTGCATTGACTGGGCGCTGAAGAACACGCATCCCTCGGCCTACTTCACCTACGGCTGCGTGCAGCAGTTGGAGGACCTGTACATTCCCGCCCTGGATAACGTGCTCCTGGGCACTGAGACTGCCAAGGACGCCATGGAGGGCATCCGCGGCGAGCTGGACAAGGTCATGGCAGACTACCTGGCCAGCATTTCCTGACCGAGATAAAGGTTGACGGATGGGGGCTGACGGCCCCCATTCTGTCTTTCACAATACCGCCATAAAGAGGTGTTGACCCATATGACAGCCAACGAGAATCCCCGCCGCAGCCAAGGCATGTCTGTGATGCGTCGGAACGAGGCGATAGCTGGCTACATATTCATGCTGCCCCTGTTGCTGGGCATCGTGTTTTTGACATACGGTCAGTTTGTTTACAGCCTCATCATCTCCTTCACCGACAAGAGCGTATTTGGCACGGCCAATTTCGTCGGGCTTCAGAACTATGTGAAGCTGCTCAAGGAGGACTTCTTCTTCTGGAAATCCATCAAGGCCACCGTGCTGTACGCCTTCGGGTCGGTCATCGCAACGCAACTGACCGCTCTTGCCGTCGCGATCCTGCTGAACAACCGGCACCTGAAGGGAAAGGCCTTCTTCCGGACGATATTCTATGTGCCGTCCATCGTGCCTGCGGTGGCTTCCTGCCTGTTGTGGATGTGGATGTTCAACCCGGATTACGGCCTGTTCAATGCGATCCTGAAGGTGCTGGGGCTGCCCACCAGCAAGTGGATCTACGCCGAAGGCAGCGCGGTGCCGTCGCTGATCCTGATGAGCGCGTGGGCCTGCGGCGCGCCGATGGTCATCTACCTGTCCGGCCTGGCCAACGTATCGCCGACGCTGCTGGAAGCGGTGGATATCGACGGTGGTGGCGCGTGGACCAAGTTCATACACATCACCATTCCCATGATCTCGCCGGTGCTGTTCTACAACACGCTGATGGGCATCATCGGCGGCTTTATGACCTTTACCAACAGTTATGTCATGACAGAGGGCGGGCCGAACAACGCCACGCTGTTCGTCAACTACCTGATCTACAGGGACGCCTTCCAGTACAACGAATTCGGCTATGCCAGCGCGCTGGCGTGGATCGTGTTTATCGTGCTGGCGATTTGCACGCTGGTGATCTTCAAGTTCTTTGGAAAGAAGGTGTATTACGGTGGCGCAGACCAATGACGTGAAAGCCCTCAGGCCGAACCGGCGGAAGCTGCATTTTTCCACGGTGATACTGTACATCATACTCATCATCGGGACCGCGGTGTGTTTGGTACCGCTGTACTGGATGCTGCGTTCGTCGCTGATGAGTAACGCGGAGATATTCGTGTTTCCGCCGCGATTCTTTCCGAGCGTCTGGCGGTGGAACAACTACGTCAAGACCTTCCAGAACTTCGAAGCGCTGAAGTACTTCGGCAACACCATGAAGATACTGGTGCCCTGCGTGATCGGCACGGTGTTGACATCGTCTATGGCGGGGTACGCCCTTGGTCGGCTGCGCTTCCCCGGAAAGAAACTGTGGTTCGCGTTGACCATCGGTGCGATGATCCTGCCGGGGCATGTGGTGCTGATTCCGTTATACCTGACCTATTCTGCCATTGGCGCGACCAATACCTATACCCCCTTCTACCTGGCGGCATGGTGTGGCGGCGGCGCGTCCAATGTATTCCTGATGCGCCAGTTCATGCGCACGCTGCCCAGGGACTACGACGAATCCGCCATGATCGACGGGGCCAACCGCCTCCAGATATTCCTGAAGATACTGGTACCGCTGTGCGCGCCGATCATGATCACGGTGGCCATCTTCTCGTTCATGTTCTACTGGAACGATTTCCAGGGGCCGCTGATCTACCTGCGCAGCGACAACAAGTTCACCCTGGCCCTGGGCATTCTCTCGCTGCGGGGCGCCTATGCTTCAAAGTGGAATTACATCATGGCCGCGTCGCTGGTCATGGTTGTGCCCGCCGTGATACTCTTTGCCGTGGGACAGCGCTACTTTATCGAAGGCATTGTATTGACTGGCGTGAAGGGCTGATATATACGCTTGAATGAGGAGGAGGAAAAGCATGAGCGGAGCGGGCAGCTTTATACAAAACGCAAAAATAGAGGATTCATTTTGGAGCCGCATGCGCGATACGGTGCGGCGGGAGGGCATACCCTACCAGTGGAAGGCGCTGAACGACCAGATTCCGGGCGCCGAGCCCAGTTACTGTATGCGGAACTTCCGCATCGCCGCAGGAAAGGAGTCAGGGCAGCACGCTGGGTTCGTGTTTCAGGACAGCGATGTCGCAAAGTGGATCGAAGGCGCGGCCTATTCCCTGCGCTGGCACCCTGACAAGGAACTGGAGGCCATCATAGACGGCGCGATCGGGGAGGTCGTCGCGGCGCAGCAACCGGACGGCTACCTGGATACTTATTATATCATTGGCGGTCTGGACAAGCGCTGGACAAACCTGAAGGACAACCACGAGCTGTACTGCGCGGGCCACATGATCGAGGCGGCAGTGGCTTATTACCAGGTTACGGGTAAACGGGTGCTGCTGGACGCGATGATCCGCTTTGTGGATTATATCGATTCCGTGCTGGGCGCGGAGCCGGGCAAGCTACACGGCTATCCGGGACACCCGGTGATAGAGATGGCCCTGATGCGTCTCTATGCTGTCACCCGTGACCCGAAGCACCTGAAGCTGGCGAAGTATTTCGTGGACCAGCGAGGCCAGCGTCCGCTGTACTTCCAGCAGGAGGATGAGCGCAACCACAACGCCTTTTATTGGAAGGACAGCTATTTCCAGTATCAGTACTATCAGGCAGGCATGCCGATTCGCGAACAAACCGAGGCCCAGGGACATTCGGTCCGGGCGATGTACCTCTACAGCGGTGTCGCTGACGTTGCCCGGGAGACAGGCGACGTGGAATTGGCCGAGGTGTGCAGGCGGCTGTGGGCAAACACCGTTCGGCGGCGCATGTATGTCACCGGCAGCATCGGATCCTCCGAGTACGGCGAGGCCTTCACCTTCGATTACGACCTGCCAAACGACACAATCTATGGCGAGACCTGTGCCGCCATCGGCCTGGTGTTCTTCGCACGTCGGATGCTATCGCTGGAGGTGAAGGGGGAGTATGCCGACGTGATGGAGCGAGCCCTGTACAACGGCGTCATCAGCGGCATGCAGTTGGACGGAAAGAAGTTCTTCTACGTCAATCCGCTGGAGGTATTGCCCGAGGCCTGCCTGAAGGACTACGGCAAGCGCCGGGTGAAGGTGGAGCGCCAGAAGTGGTTTGGCTGCGCCTGCTGCCCGCCAAACATCATACGGCTGATTGCATCGCTGGAGGACTATATCTATTCTGCAAACGGACGTGACCTGTTCGTCCACCTGTATGTGGGTGGGTCCTTTGAAGCCGAGGTGGACGGAAAGCCGGTGCGGATCGCGACCCGGACCAACTATCCCTGGGAAGGCGAGGTGGGCTTCACCGTCGGACTGGACGCGCCCACAGCTTTCACCCTGAAGCTGCGCGTTCCCGGCTGGTGCGAAGACTACGCCCTGAAGCTGAATGGCGAAACGATAAACGCGCCCGTGGAGAACGGCTATGCGGTCATAGACCGACTGTGGCAGGACGGCGACCGGATCGAGCTGGCGCTGGACATGCCCGTGACGCTGGTGCGTGCCAATCCCCGCATCTATGAAGATGTGGGCAAGGTAGCCGTGTCACGCGGCCCGCTGGTCTATTGCCTGGAGGAGGCGGACAACAGTCGCAATCTGCACAACCTCAGCCTGGGGGCTGCCGCCGCATCGGATTTCCAAACGGTTTGGAAGGCTGACAAGCTGGGCGGCATAGTGGAGCTCAAATCCCCCGGCTCGCGGGAGACAGACGACGGCTGGGGGGAGACTCCCTACAGCGGCGTCAAAGCCATCGAAACCCAGCCGGTCACGCTGACCTGGATTCCCTATTACAGCTGGGCCAACCGCGACCCGGGCGAGATGCGTGTGTGGATACGGAGATAAGCATTACTGTACAACAGCAGGGAGCCTGCCATGCGGCGGGCTCCCTGCTGTTCAGGTTCAATTCCATATTGCCTTATCAATGGTTTTTGGTTATAATAAGAGCGGTGAATATTATAGAAAGCGAAGTGAGCCCCTATGAGAAAACTGCTCGTGATCCTGCTGCTGGCATTGATGCTTGAGCTTCCGGCAGGAGCGGAGTATGCAGTGGAGCCGCTGGAGAACGCCGACCCCCAACCCATTGAAGTCGAGAACCTGGCGGAGGCGAGGGAAGAAGCCTGGAATACCTATGCCAACGCCCAACTCAATGATCCCACGCTGCTCCAGGAGACACAGGACTGCGCCATGACGTTCGGCGAGGCGACCATGCGATACACCGTACAGGTCATTGGCGACATGCCGGAGAATGGCTATCCGTTGTACATCGCCATGCACGGCGGTGGCTCCGGGGACACGCCGGAGGTCAACGACGAACAGTGGGATGAGATGAAGGATTACTATTCTGCTGCGCTGGACTGCGGCGTGTACGTGGCGGTCCGGGGCGTGCGGGATACCTGGGACACCCACTTCAACCCGGAATCCTATCCGCTGTACGACCGGCTGATCCGGTACATGATCCTCACCCAGAACGTGAACCCCAACCGGGTATACCTGGAGGGCTTTTCCGCAGGCGGCGACGGCGTATACGCGATTGCCAACCGGATGACGGACCGCTTTGCCGCCGCCAACATGTCATCAGGCCATCCCAACGGTATATCGATGGTGAACCTGTACAACATGCCCATCCAGCTCCAGGCGGGTGAGTATGACGATGAATATGACCGCAACAGGGTTACTGCCGAGTATGGCCTGAAGCTGGATGCGCTTCAGGCGGAATACGGCGGCTACGAGCACAGGACGCTGATCCACTATGACTGTGGCCACAATTACGAGGATTACGAGCCCACAAGAGCAGGACGTCTCATTCAGACCTTCGTGGTCGATAATGTCAGCAACTGGTTTGTGCGTCTCTCGAAGAAGCGTTTCTGGGGCTCTGCCATGAGTCTCGACAAGCTGAGCGCTTATCAGACACTCTACACTTGCCTTGAGACCGTTGCCCGACTGATGGCTCCCATCGCTCCCTACTATGCCGACCGCCTCTGGAGAGACCTGAACGATGCGACTGGCAAGGGTGAGACAAAGAGCGTCCATTTGGCAAAGTTCCCCATTGCAGACGATGCAAAGATTGACATCGAGCAGGAACAGCGCATGGCTCTCGCTCAGCAGGTTACGAGCATGATACTCTCGCTCCGCAAGAAGGAGCAGATTGTTGTGAAGCAACCGCTTCAGCGCATCGCCATCCCTGCCACAAGTGCAGAACAGCAACAGCGCATCCAGGCCATGCAGCAGCTCATCCTCGACGAAGTAAACGTCAAGGAGCTCGAGTTCGTTGAGGCAGAGGGAATGCTCGTCAAACAAGTGAAGTGTAACTTCCGCACGATGGGCAAGAAGTTCGGCAAGCTGATGAAGAGCGTCAACGCAGCTGTTCTCGCCATGAGTCAGGAGCAGATTGCAGAACTCGAAGCAAACGAACATCTGCCCCTCACGCTCGACACAGGCGAGCAGGTTACCGTTGACCTCGAGGACATCGAAATCTTCAGCCAAGACATCCCTGGCTGGTATCCGCGTCATCATCG
>ONJE01000360.1 GCA_900318045.1 uncultured Eubacteriales bacterium | reverse complement strand
CCTCATGCGCCGGGCTTCATCGTGTTGTACGTGCTGACGCTTTTGAGCCTGGGAGATGTGATCTACACCATCGTGCGCCAGGTAAAGGGCGCGAACAATGACATGATGGGCAGCTTCTCATTTTTCTCCTATCTGATCTTCGCCATGGCCTGCTGCTATACGTGGCAATACATCCGGGCCCAGGTGGTCATCGACGGCACGAAGATGCGCGTGGCATTCCCGGCTAACATACGGCCCAGGCAGGGCCAGCCCCGTGCGATGATCATCTTTCGCCAGGGCGATCTGGACCTGAAGTTCATCGACAAGACCTTCGACCTGAAGCTGGTCACCCGCTACGGCTATGTGGAGGACCTGGGCTACGACAGGCTGGACCAAAGCCAGGGCGGTGACAAGAGCAAGCTGTTTCCGGTGCATGAGGTGGCCTTTATCACCAGCGAAAACAAGCGCTACCACATGAACGCCGGCATCTACAACGCCCAGCAGAACAGGGAAATCTTCACCCAGGTGCGTGACATTTCCGGCGTTGAGCCGGAGGGAAAGCTGGCCGAAGTACTGAAGTAAAACAATATAGGAAATACCGCATGATTGGGTGGTATGGCAAGGTGATTTTTTATACTAATCTCAACTCCCTTGACTTGCCGCCAGCAAGCCTGCGGGCCTTCGCCTTGGTATGACGAAAAATCCGCTCGCATGCTTGCATACATTTAGATTGAGATTAGTATTAGCCAGGCTGCCGCCCATATTGTGTGGTATTTCCTATAGAAAAGATCCTTCGCCTTGCTCAGGATGACAGCCTGCGGTCCGTTGTCATTCTGAGCGCAGCGAAGGATTCTGTAACAAAGTCCCGGAAACCGATTGTGGTTTTCCGGGACCTATATTTCTGCATGCGGTTACCCAACCACGATATTGACCAGCCTGCCGGGCACGAAGATCAGCTTCCGGACGGTCTTGCCGTCGATCAGCTTCTTGACCTCGTCCAGGGCCATGAAATAGTCGCTCGCGGCCTCGCGGGTCAGGTCGGAGGGTACGTCCATGCGTCCGCGCAGCTTCCCGTTGATTTGCAGGGCAACCTCCACGGTATCCTTTACCAGCGCGGCCTCGTCGTACCTGGGCCACGCAGCGTACATCAGCTCGGCATCCGACAGCTTGCACAGCTGGTTGATTTCCTCGGTGATGTGGGGGGCGACGGGGTTCAGCAGCTTCACCAGCGCCAACAGCTCGCCCCGGGTGACGCTGCCCTTGGCGTAGATGGCGTTCACCAGCGTCATCATGGCGGCGATGGCGGTGTTGTACTTCATCTTCTCGTAGTCCTCGCCGACCTTCTTGATGCAGGTGTTCACGTCGTAGGCCAAGTCCTTAGAAATGCACGCCTCGTCGGTCAGCATTTCCATCAGCCGCCACACGCGATCCAGGAAGCGCTTGCAGCCCTTCACGGAATCGTCGTTCCAGGGCGCGGCAGCGGTGTAATCGCCCATGAACAACACGTACAGGCGCAGCGTGTCCGCGCCATACTGCCTGACGATGTCCAGAGGGTCCACCACGTTGCCCTTGCTCTTCGACATCTTCTCACCGTCGCTGCCCAGGATCAGGCCCTGATAGCTGCGTTTGGCGTAGGGCTCGGGAGTGTTGACCTCGCCGATGTCGTACAGGAAGCGGTGCCAGAACCGGCTGTACAGCAGGTGGCGTGTGACATGCTCCATGCCGCCATTGTACCAGTCCACGGGCATCCAGTACTTCATCTCGTCCATCGAGGCGAAAGCCCTGTCGTTGTGGGGGTCCACAAACCGCAGGAAGTACCAGGAGGAGCCAGCCCACTGGGGCATGGTGTCGGTCTCGCGCTTCGCGGGGCCGCCGCACTTGGGGCAGGTGCAGTTCACGAAGGATTCAATGCGAGCCAGGGGAGACTGGCCGTCGGTGCCGGGTTCGAAGTTCTCCACGTCCGGAAGCCGCAGCGGCAGTTGGTCGTAGGGTACGCCCACGGTGCCGCACTTCGGGCAGTGGATCAGCGGGATGGGCTCGCCCCAGTAGCGCTGGCGGTTGAAGGCCCAGTCCTTCATCTTGTACTGTATGCCCTTGCGACCGATGCCCTTCTCCTCCAGGAAGACCAGCATCGCGGCGATGGAATCCGACTTGTTGTCATACTGGTTCAGGAAGTCGGAATTGACCATCGGGCCGTTGCCGGTGTAGGCTTCCCTGGTGATGTCGCCGCCCCGGATGACCTCGATGATGTCCACGCCGAACTTGGTGGCGAATTCCCAGTCGCGCTGGTCGTGGGCGGGCACGGCCATGATCGCGCCTGTGCCGTACCCCATCATTACATAGTCGGCGATGAAGATCGGGATCTTCTTGCCATTGACCGGGTTCACGGCCTCCAAGCCCTCCAGGCGCACGCCGGTCTTGTCCTTAACAAGCTGGGTGCGCTCGAATTCGGTCTTCTTGGCGCAGGCGTCGCGATAGGCCTCCACGGCGTCCCAATTGGCGATGCGATCCCTGTACTTGTCCAGCAGCGGGTGCTCCGGCGCCATGACCATGAAGGTGACGCCGAACAGGGTGTCCGGGCGGGTGGTGTAGATTTCCAGTTTTTCATCAATGCCGTCGAGGGCGAAGTCCACGAACGCACCGGTGGATCGGCCGATCCAGGTGACCTGCTGCTGCTTGATGCTCTCGGGATAATCCACGGTCTCCAGGCCCTCCAGCAGCTTGTCTGCGTACTGTGTGATGCGCAGGTACCAGACGTCCTTGGGCAGCTGCACCACGTCGCTGTGGCACACGTCGCACTTGCCGCCCTGGCTGTCCTCGTTGGACAGCACCACCTTGCAGTGGGGGCAGTAGTTCACCAGCGTCTTGGCGCGGAAGACCAGGCCGTGGTCAAACAGCTTCAGGAAGATCCACTGGGTCCACTTGTAGTAGTCCGGCAGGGAGGTGGAGATCTCACGGCTCCAGTCGAAGGAGAAGCCGATCTGCTTCATCTGGTCCTTGAAGTGTTCCACATTCCTGGTGGTGATGACGTGGGGATGGGTGTTGGTCTTGATGGCGTAGTTCTCTGCGGGCAGGCCGAAGGAGTCAAAGCCCATGGGGAACAACACGTTGTAGCCCTCCATGCGGCGCTTGCGGGCGACAACCTCCAGGCCGGAATAGGCCTTGATGTGGCCCACGTGCATGCCCGCGCCGGAGGGGTAGGGGAACTCCACCAGCGCGTAGAACTTCGGCTTGGCGTGGCTCTTTTCGGCCTCAAAGGCGTGGGTGTCGTCCCAGTGGCGCTGCCATTTGGTTTCGATGTCGGCGGGCGTAGAAAACCGGTCAGGCAAATGCGTCCTGACCGGTGATTGTTTCCATACGACACGCCTCAGTTGGCCTTGGTGGCGTCCTCGGCGGTGGTGTCAGCGGTCTCATTTGCCGCTGCGTCGGCAGCCTCTTCAGCCGAATCCTGGGCGGTCTCGGCAGCTTCCGCAACCTTTTCCCCGGCAGTATTGGCGGCATTGCTGACAGTATCGGCTGCCTCTTCGGCCTTTTCCTCAGTGGCCTCAGCGGCAGTATCGGCAGCCTTTTCCACGGTGTCCGCGGCATCGGCGGCGGCCTCCTCTACGGTATCGGCGGCCTTCTCGGTGGTATCCGCGGCGGCGTCGGCGGCTTCCTCAGCCTTGTCCTCTGCGGCAGCTTCGGCTTCTTCAACAGCAGCTTCGGCCTGCTCTGCGGCGTCAGCGGCCTCCTCGACGATGGCATCGTTGATGGAGACGGGAGCCGAGGTATTGTGGGCGTTGATGATGGTGGCCGCGATGGCCAGCACGATGAACGCGACCGCGGCGATCTTGGTGTACTTCTGCAGCCGGCCCTCCATACTCTTGGCCTTGTTCTTGCCGAAGAATGTTTCAGCACCGCCGCCAATCGCGCCCAAACCCTGGCGCTGGCCCTCCTGCATCAGTACGGTGACGATGAGAACGATGGAGATCAGAATCAGAACGATATCGATGATAATGGACAAAGCGGTCATGGAACATCCTCCTTAAAGTATAAAACACATATCCTTTGATCCTTGCCGGGATGTATATCTGCCCGAAACGCGCAAAAAAAGCACGCTGATCAAAACACGCTGGACTATTATAGCACGCTTCCCATCAAAGCGCAACCATATTTTCGCAGAAAAGCGGCGATTTTGTCCATAAAATGACGGTTAATTCTTGGTTTATGGCCAATGAGGGCACTTGTGCTGCCGTCACGCTCATTCCTCATCAAACATATCCGCAATCCGCAGCTTCGCCCGGTACACCTCGTTCCGGGCATAGCCGGCGTCCTGGGCCTGGCGGGCGGCCTGGGCGAGGTCGGCCCCGTCCAGCATCTTCGACAGCATCCAGGCTTCCGCCGGGGGCATTTCCGCCTGGCTGTGCGCCGGGGCCAGCATGGATATGTCCACTGCGAGGCAGTATTCGCCCTTTTCCACGCCGGGGTTGGCGCGCAGCTGTTCCAGTACCCGGGGTGCCTCGCCGCGATAGAGGCGCTCGTAGCGCTTGGTCAGGTCGCTGCACACGCAGAGCAGGCAATCCGGCCACTTTTCAGCGATGGCGGTCACCAGGTCCACGATGCGGTGGGGGGATTCATACAGCACGAACACCGGTATGCCCGTGCGGTGTATGGCCTCCAGCTTGTCGTTGAGCGCCTTCTTCTCCCGGGGCAGGAAGCCGTAGAAGGCGAACTCCCGGGCGTCGAAGCCGGAGGCGGAAAGGCATGTCACCACCGCCGAGGGGCCACAAACCGGTTCCACCGGAATGCCGGCTTCCCAGCAGGCGCGCACCAGCAGGTGGCCGGGGTCGGATATGCCCGGGGTGCCCGCGTCGCATGTCAGGGCCACGGTCAAATCCTCCGCCAGCATCTTCTCCACGATCCGGGGGGCCTTGTCCTCCTCGTTGTGCCGGTGGCAGGAGGTCATGGGCCGCTTGATGTCGAACTGGTTCAGCAGCCTCATCGTCATCCGCGTATCCTCCGCGGCGATCAGATCTGCGCCCTCCAGGGCCTGACGCATCCGGGGCGTCAGGTCGTTCAGGTTGCCGATAGGTGTTGCGACGACATACAGCCTGGGCATCTGAAGAATCTCCTGTCATTTTTATATTAAGGGAATACCACATAATTCGGCATTGACATGGCGAGCTAAATTTATGTCATGCTCATCTGACACAAATCCACTCGTCAGCTTGACCGCCTTTATTATGCTGTATTTCCATAAATGTACCGGCGGCGCCTGCGCGGCCATCACTTTGCAATGATAT
>ONJE01000237.1 GCA_900318045.1 uncultured Eubacteriales bacterium | reverse complement strand
CCGCGAAAGCCACCTATGACCCGGTAACGATCTACAACGCCAACCCCAGGCTCAGGCGGGTGATCGACACCCTGGCCGACGGCACCTTCGAGCCCGCCCCCGCGGAGGACGCCCCTCTGTACGAGGGCGACCTGGCCGAGCTGCGCAAGGCCCTGCTGGAGGGCGCCAGCTGGCACCAGCCCGACCACTACTTCCTGCTGATGGACTACGATTCCTACATGGCCGCGAAGCTGAAGGCCATCCGCGCCACCAAGGACAAGGTCGCGTTCGCGAAGATGTGCCTTGCCAACATCGCCGGCGCCGGCAAGTTCTCCAGCGACCGCACCATCGCGGAATACTGGAATGAGCTTTGGAGAAGGCTATAAAATACAAACTTCACTGTTCGGGTGAAAAACATGCTTTTCACCCGAACGGTGATAATGAGGAAGAACGAACATGCTCGAACTACAACACATCTCCTTCGAGGTTTCCGATAACGACGCAAGCCACGAGATCCTGCGGGACGTGAGCCTGACCGTACCCGACGGGCGTCTGGTGGTCATCACAGGCCCCAATGGCGGCGGCAAATCAACGCTGGCACGACTGATCATGGGCATCGAGAAACCCACCAGCGGTGTAATTCGCTTTAATGGCCAAGACATCACCGCCCTGTCCATCACTGAGCGTGCACGGCTGGGCATCGCCTTCGCCTTCCAGCAGCCGGTGCGCTTCAAGGGCTTACAGGTGCTGGACCTGCTGCGGCTGGCCTCGGGAAAGGACATCACCCCGTCGGACGCCTGCGAATACCTGTCCGCCGTGGGGCTATGCGCCCGGGACTACATCAACCGCGAAGTGAACAGTTCCCTGTCCGGCGGTGAATTGAAGCGCATCGAAATCGCCACGGTGTTGGCCCGGGGCACGGCGCTGTCCATATTTGACGAGCCCGAAGCGGGCATCGACCTGTGGTCCTTCCAAAACCTGATCGAAGTATTCCAGGGCATGCGGGCAAACATCCGCGACAGCTCCATCATCATCATCTCCCATCAGGAGCGCATACTCAACATCGCCGACGAGATCGTGGTCCTCCGGGAAGGCGCACTGGCGATGCAGGGAGCCCGGACGGAGATACTGCCCCGGCTGACGGGCACTGCCTCGGCGCTGCAAAGCTGCCGCAGGATTTCGTGAAGGAGGTGCGCACGATGAAGCTGGACAGCATACAGAAGCAGCTTCTCGCGGAAATCGCGGACCTGCACAGTATTCCCGAGGGGGCCTACAATATCCGCAGCAACAGCCAGTCCGTAGGCCGCGTCTCCACCGCGAACATCGAGATCACCTCGAAGACCGACGTCAGCGGCATGGACATCCATATCAAGCCGGGCACCAAGCGGCAGAGCGTCCACATCCCCGTGGTACTCACGGAAAGCGGGCTTTCCGAAGTCGTCTACAACGACTTCTTCATTGGCGAGGACTGCGACGTGGTCATAATCGCCGGCTGCGGTATCGACAACTGCGGCAAGGCAGACTCCGAACACGACGGCATCCATCGGTTCTGGGTGGGGAAAAATTCAAAGGTGAAGTACGTCGAGAAGCACTACGGCTCCGGCGACGGCGAAGGCAAGCGCATACTGAACCCCGGCACCGAGGTCTACATGGATGAGAACAGCACCATGGAGATGGAGATGGCCCAGATCAAGGGCGTGGACGATACCGATCGCAAGACCATCGCGGAACTGGCTGCGGGAGCGAAGCTGGTGGTCCGCGAGCGCCTGATGACCCACGGCAACCAGCGGGCCCTGAGCACCTATGACGTTCGTCTGAACGGCGCGGGTGCCAGCGCAGACGTAGTATCCCGGTCGGTGGCCCGGGACAACTCCTACCAGCGCTTCGATGCGAAGATCATCGGCAACGCCCCATGCAACGGCCACACCGAGTGCGACTCCATCATCATGGACAATGGCCGCATACTGGCCGTGCCTGGACTGGAGGCCAACGACGTGGATGCTTCCCTGGTACACGAGGCCGCCATCGGCAAGATCGCCGGGGAACAGCTGACCAAGTTGATGTCTTTGGGGCTGACTGAACAGGAGGCAGAGGAACAGATCATCAACGGGTTTTTAAAGTAATAATGACTGTTCAGTGGCATCCCGGGGGCCGCCACTCCATATGATACGTTTGATGAAGCAGAACAGATGAAATTAATATTAGATGATCCCATGACTGCGCTCAGGATGACCGTGATTCGCAACCGTTTCATCCTGAGCGTATCATTTGCCGAAGGCCTATCGAAGCGTTAAGAAAATACCGCACAATATGGATGGCAGGATACAGCTGGCGGAAAAGGCACCGCCACATGTGCCGCCGCATTGTGCGGTATTTCCTTAATCGTTCACTTCCCCACCCGCTGCTTCCTGCGCTCCTGGGCAGCGGCGAATTCGCGCTTTTCGGCATCGGTCCTGGGGGTAAAGGTGGGTACCGGCTTGGGTCGATCATTATCGTCCAGGGCCACAAAGACGACATAGGCCCGGTTCACCCGCATGCGGCTGCCGTCCAGGTGCTCCACATAGCTGTCCACCTTCACCTCCAGCGATGTGTGTCCCGTCCAAATCACCTCGGCCTCCTGGACCACCGTATCGTTCAGGTAGGCGGGTTCGAGAAAGCTGAGGTTGTCGATGCATACGGTGGTCACGGCACTTTTGGTATAACGGCGCGCCGCTACGGCGCCTATGATGTCGATCCAGGCCATGATCTGGCCGCCGAACAGGCGGGGCTTCACATATCCGTTGCAGTGTTGGGGCAGCACGATCTGAACACTGGTGGTCTTCTCGGGCATGGGCGTATCCTCCATTATGTTTTCTTGGCTATAACTATACACGATTTGTGGCGATATGTCCAGTGCCGGTGATTGACAGGCAGCGGTTTTATCATTTATAATTGAATTGAATGTATCTGTTCAACTCATTTCTTCACAGCGCCTAACAGATACAATTGAATCATGAACAACTGCGAGGTGACGCCCATGAGAAAGACCAAGATTATTTGCACCATCGGCCCGGCCAGCGAATCGGAAGAGGTTCTGGCCGCCATGTGCAAGGCGGGCATGAACATCGCCCGTATCAACTTCTCCCACGGCACCCATGCGGAGCACAAGGCCAAGATCGACACCATCGTGCGCGTGCGGGAGCAACTGAACCAGCCCATCGCCATCATGCTGGACACGAAAGGCCCTGAGTACCGCATCAAGACCTTTTCAGGCGGCCCTGTCCAGCTGGTAGAGGGCGCACCCTTCACACTGCATGTGGACGACGTACCCGGCAACGAGAAGCAGGTCTCAGTCAACTACGCGGGCCTTGCCGACGACCTGAAAATCGGCGACCGGGTGCTGGTGAACAACGGCCTCATCGCCCTGGACGTGCAGGAAATCGTCGGCCCTGAGGTGCGCTGCGTGGTGGCCATAGGTGGCGAGCTTTCCGATCGCAAGAGCATGAGCTTCCCAGGCAAGGTTCTGAACCAGGTCTACCTGTCCGAACAGGACAAGGCCGACCTGCTGTTTGGCATCGAAAACGGCGTGGACTATGTGGCTTGCTCCTTTGTTTCCCGCAAGCAGGACCTGCTGGATGTGCGCGCCTTTCTGAACGCGAACGGCGGAAGCCACATCAGCCTGATCGCAAAGCTGGAGAACCAGTCGGGCATCGACAACGTCGAAGAAATTTGCGAAGCCTGCGAGGGCATCATGATCGGCCGCGGCGACATGGGCGTTGAGATCCCTTACGAGCAGCTGCCCGCCGTGCAGAAGAAACTGATCACCAAGTGTCGCCTGATCGGCAAGCGGGTCATTACCGCCACCGAGATGCTGGAGTCAATGATCCACAACCCCCGCCCCACCCGGGCCGAAATTTCAGACGTGGCCAATGCCGTGTACGACGGCACCAGCGCCGTGATGCTCTCCGGTGAGACTGCCGCGGGCAAGCATCCGGTGGAGTCCGTGGCCGTGATGGCGAAGATCGCTGAGGCCACCGAGGGCGAGATCGACTATGCACAGCGCTTCCACGACAACCAGTTCGTCACTCACTCCACCGTGGACGCCATCAGCCACGCCGTATGCGCCATGGCCATCGATGTGGGCGCGAAGGCCATCGTGGCCTGCTCGCTGTCCGGCAGCACCGTGCGGATGATCTCCCGCTTCCGCGCCCCGGTGGACATCCTGGGCGTCACCACCAGCGAGCACACCATGCGCAAGCTGGCCCTGTCCTGGGGCGTGGTACCGGCGCTGAGCGTGGAATACACCTCCACCGACGTACTGTTCTACGTGGCCACCCAACTGGCGAAGGAGAGGCTGGGGCTCCAGCCCGGTGACAAGATCGTCATCACCGGCGGCGTCACCAACGGCAAGAGCGGCAATACCAACCTCATCAAGGTGGAAGTGATATAATACTAATCTCAACCTAAACCTATACAATCCTGCGGCGACTTTTCCGCCATACCGGCGTTGAAGTCCCTTGACTTGCCGCCAGCAAGCCTGCGGGC
>ONJE01000088.1 GCA_900318045.1 uncultured Eubacteriales bacterium | reverse complement strand
GGAAATCGCTTGCGATTTCAGGCAAATCTGAGGGGGATGTATTGAAGGGGGACCTGTCCCCCTTCAAGCGGGCGATAGCCCGCGATAAATCAGAATTTATATGCGACTGAACTGTACCTGTCAAAAAAGATAAAGACATATTTCTCCCGTTTCTATCGATCCAGGCGCACTGCACTGCGCGGGAGACACGGTTGAACGCACCGCGCGTATCTGGTATAATTCCCGTGTGATTCTTTCAGGAGGCCGTACGCTATGAATGTCTACGACTTCGATGGAACGATCTACTACCCGGATTGCTCCATTGACTTTGCCTTTTGGTGTATGAACCGGCATCCGACCATGTACCTGACCTTCTTTCCCAAAGCGCTCGCCGGCCTGATCCGCTACAAGCGGGGAAAAATGCCCCGCCACCTGATGATGCGTCGCTTCTTCTCGTTTCTGATGCAGATCGACGATTTCGACCGGCAGATCGAGCTATTCTGGGACAAGCACGAGAAGAATATCTCCGCCTGGTATCTCTCCCAAAGGCGGCCGGACGACCTGATCATCAGTGCCTCGCCCACCTGTATCATAGAACCCATCGCCAGAAGGCTGGGCGTGCGGGTGGTCGCTACGGAATACGACCGCGAATACGGCGTTTTCCTCAACAATCTGATGGCGGCGAAGGAAAAGGCCAGGTATATCATCGACCAGGGCTTTCCGGTCATCGACAACTTTTATTCGGATTCCCTCGCCGATACGCCTCTGGCCCTGTGCGCTGAAAAGGCGCACCTGGTCACGGACAAGGCCCGGAAGGTAGTCGACTGGCCTGAAATGGACAAGGGAACGCTGGATAAGGTACACAGAAAAATCAACACAGGCTGGACCATCCATCTGGATTAGAGTGTGTTTCTAAAATGCCTGAAGTGCATTTTCGGGCCATCAGGCTGCATTTCTGTGTTGAAAAACCTTGACTTGCAATGAAAAACCTTGACTTGCAACCAGTAAGCCTGCGGTTTTTCGCCTTGAAATGCAACCTGATGGCCTCGAAACTGCATCTCCCGGCATTTAGAAACACACGCTAACCTCCCGCTGTTATGATACGTGTGACGCTTCTGTGACACGGCGCTGCTATAATGCGGTTGTAAACGAAAAACAACCGCGGCCAACGCGCCACGCTGAAGGAGGTTATCACCATGATGAATGAGAATATGAATGAGCTGAACGAGATGATCGTTCCCCTGTCCGATGAAGAGTTGGAAGAGGTTACCGGCGGCAAGCACCGCTACATCGAAGGCGACACCGGCAAGAGCTATGTCCACACCGGTCCCGGCCTGGACTACAAGAGGATCGGCGTGCTCCACAAGGGCGACGATGCCCGGTTCCTGGGCGAAACGGCTATCGACGAGCGTGGCGTTCTGTGGTACATGATTCGCTGGGATGGACGGAAGGCCTGGGTAAGCTCCCGGTATACCAAGAAAGTCAGGTATTGATCGTCAAAAGTCAACGTCCCCTGCACCGTCAACGGTGCAGGGGACAGCTTATGTATGGGAATATTTTCCCAAAATTGCAGTGATGGCCCTCGACGCTCTTGCGCGGCGTGTTGCATGATGGTATGATAGAATCATCCGATGAAACGATTACAAGGGGGCATACCGAGATGGCAGATCAAGCATATCCAACCCTGGCACAGATCGACACCCTCGTCCAGAGCGGCCCGTTTTCCGATTCCTGGGCATCCCTGGTCAACTATCGGACGCCGGACTGGTATCGGAAGCTGAAGTTCGGCATTTTCATCCACTGGGGCGTGTACAGCGTCCCGGCCTTTGGCAACGAATGGTACCCCAGGAACATGTACATGCAGGATTCCCCCGAATTTCGGCACCATGTAGCAACCTACGGCCCCCACAAAGCCTTTGGTTACAAGGACTTTATTCCCCTGTTCCGGGCTGAACGCTTCGATCCGGAAGCCTGGGCAACGCTGTTTGCCCAGTCGGGCGCGAAATACGTCGTCCCGGTGGCGGAGCATCACGACGGCTTCCAGATGTACCGAAGTGCCATTTCCCACTGGAATGCCTTTGAGATGGGACCGAGGCGGGATGTGCTCGGTGAACTGTCTGCCGCATGCCGGTCCAAAGGCCTGGTCATGGGCGCATCATCCCACCGCATCGAGCACTGGTTCTTCCTGGGACACGGCAGGGAGTTCGACAGCGACATACACGAGCCTCTGGTCAGGGGTGACTTCTACTGGCCATCCATGCCGGAGCCGAAATGGCACGACATCTACGGCCAGCCTGCCCCGAGCCGGGAGTACATGGAGGACTGGCTGATGCGCACCTGCGAGCTGATCGACCGCTACCATCCCAGCATCATCTACTTCGACTGGTGGATCGAGCACAGCGCTGCGAAGCCTTGGATCAGGAAGCTGGCCGCCTATTACTACAACCAGGCGGCGGCCCGGGGCGAGGAGGTCGTCATCAACTACAAGCACGACGCCTTCCTGTTCGGCGCGGCCGTGCCGGATGTAGAGCGGGGCCAGTTTAACGAAATCAAGCCCTTTATCTGGCAGACGGACACCTCCGTAGCCCGCAATTCCTGGGGGTACACCGAGGGGAATGACTACAAGAGTGCCGAGGAATTGATCTGGAATCTGGTGGATGTGGTCAGCAAAAACGGGAATTTCCTATTGAACATCGGTCCGAAGGCGGACGGAACGATCCCGGAAGAGGATGCCCGGCTGCTACAGGAAATCGGCGCGTGGCTCGACGTCAACGGCGAGGCGATCTACGGGTCCAGGCCGTGGCGAATGTTCGGCGAAGGCCCTACCCAGCTGGTCGAGGGCCAGTTTTCCGACGACGCGGCCCCGAACTTCACCGACAGGGATTTCCGCTTCACGATGAAGGGCGACGCACTGTACGTCATCGCCATGAAGTGCTCAGACCGCGGCGAATACTGCGTTCGCGCCCTGGGTGAGCTGGACGCCTCGCGCCAGGCCAACTTCCACGGCATCATCCGCCATGTGCGGCTGCTGGGCGCGGACGCCGAGTTGCCGTGGACGCAGGACGAGGCGGGGCTGCACCTGCATTGCCCGGCGCGCTCGGCAACACCGCTGGTCTTCAAGATCACGCTGGAATAGGTTCCCGAAGCAGCGCCGCCCGGCCGCTTAGAGTGTGTTTCAAAATGCAGTAAGATGCAATTTCGAGTGGATTTGCCTGCATTACAAGGCGATTTTACGCAGGCTTGCTGACGGCAAGTCAAGGGAAATCAACGCAGAAATGCAGGCAAAGACGCCGCAATTGCGCTTCAGGCATTCAGAAACACACTCTGGTCTCTGGCTTTCACAAACAAGCGCGGCCGCACGAAGGCCCAGCATAATAGAATGTAGAGTACACACATACTTTTCGACCCTGAAGGAGGTTACCCATGAGCATTGATCTGAATCGCATGCCCAAGCTGGGCTTCGGCCTGATGCGCCTTCCGGAGCAGGACGGCAAGATCGACCTCGAGGAGGTCTGTCGGATGGTCGACGCTTATCTGGCCGCCGGACTCAACTACTTCGACACCGCCTATGTGTATCACGGTGGCAATTCCGAAAAGATCGTCAAGGAAGCCCTCGCGAAGCGCCATCCCCGGGACAGCTTCATGGTGGCTACCAAGTTGCCCGCCTGGTGCATGAAGGCACAAGCTGACCGGGATCGCATCTTCAACGAGCAGCTGTCGCGCTGTGGGTTGGATTATTTCGACTTTTACCTGCTCCATTCGGTGGAGGATGGCAGCAACGGCGACACCTACGACCGGCTGGATTGTTGGTCCTGGGCGCTTGAAAAGAAGGCGGAGGGCAAGATCCGCCACTTCGGCTTCTCCTTCCACGGCAGCCCCGAATACCTGGAAAAGACGCTGGACGCCCATCCGGAAGTGGAGTTTGTGCAAATCCAGTTGAACTACGCTGACTGGGAGAACCCCGTCGTGCGCTCGGGCCAGTTGTATGAGATCCTGCGCCGCAGGGGCATCCCCATGGTCATCATGGAGCCCGTCAAAGGCGGCACGCTGGCGAAGCTGCACCCCGACCTGGAAGCGAAGTTCAGGGCCGTCCACCCCGACAGCTCCATCGCCTCCTGGGCGCTGCGATTCGTGGGATCGCTGCCCGGGGTGATGACTATACTTTCCGGCATGAGCACTCCCGGGCAGATGTCCGACAATGTGAACACCTTCACCCACTTTGTGCCGCTTACAGACGCTGAAAAGGCAGTCGTGGAGGAGGTACGGACCATCATGATGAACGTGCCCACGATCGGCTGTACCGCCTGCCGCTATTGCACGGACGGCTGCCCGATGAATATATCCATACCGGACATCTTCCGGGCACTGAACACCATGCGGCTGTATAACGAGGAATTCCGGCCCAAGGCCTTCTACAACGGGCTGCTTGGCCAAGGCCACGGGCGTGCCGCCGATTGCGTGGCCTGCGGCCAGTGCGAGGGTGTCTGTCCCCAGCACCTGCCCATCATCGAGTTGTTGAAGGAGGCCAGCGGGCTGCTGGACAAGTGATTGCAGAGAATTTAAGGGAACGGATCAAAATCCGTTCCCTTTGTCAATTCCGACAACCCGTCGATACGACTGTGGCGCCCCATACTAATCTCAATCTAAATGTATGCAAGCATGCGAGCGGATTTTTCGTCATACCAAGGCGAAGGTCCGCAGGCTTGCTGGCGGCAAGTCAAGGGACTTCAACGCCGGTATGGCGGAAAAGATGCCGCATGATTGTATAGGTTTAGGTTGAGATTAGTATCAGTTCTATTTCTTATGGCCCGCCTTCAATCGCCGGATCGCCTTTTCGATTTCCACGATTGGAATCACCGTTATCGCCATTGCAAGGGCGATCAGGTACTGGGAAAAGGTGATGGGATAGAACGAGAAGGCGCGGTTCAATGCAGGAATAAAGACGACGGCTGCTGTAACCAACAGTGAAAATGCCAGCGTCAGCCAAAGCGTCGCGTTCTGCTTCCTGATCGAAAAAAGCGAGGTGATGCGGGAGCGCATGTTGAACGAGTGGAAGACCTCGATCATGCTCAGCGTCAGAAAGGCCATGGTCATGCCCAGCTGGGATTCCGCGATGGCCCAACGGCCGCACGCCATACGGTTGCCGACAAAGTAGCTGAATACCGTCACTGCGGCGATGACCAGGCCCTGGAAGGCGATGTCAAAGCCCAGGCCGCCGCTGAAGATGCTCTCGCGCCTGTCCCTGGGCGGGCGCTGCATGACATCCTTCTCCGCGTCCTCCATGCCCAGCGCGATGGCCGGGAAGGTGTCGGTGATCAGGTTGATCCAAAGGATGTGCACCGGCTTGAGGATGGTAAAGCCCATCAGCGTGGCGGCGAATACCGCAAGCACCTCTGCCAGGTTTGCCGAGAGCAGGAACTGTATCGCCTTGCGGATGTTATCGTAGATCCGGCGACCCTCGCTCACCGCAGAGACGATGGTGGCAAAGTTATCGTCGGTGAGGATCATATCGGCCACAGACTTGGTGACGTCTGTTCCCGTGATGCCCATGCCCACGCCGATGTCAGCGCTCTTGATGGAGGGCGCGTCGTTGACGCCGTCGCCGGTCATGGCGGTGACCTTCCCCAGCGCCTTCCACGCGTTGACAATGCGCACCTTGTTCTCAGGCTGGACGCGGGCATAGACGGAATAGCGCTGCACATCCTGAGCGAAGACCTCGTCCGGTATGGCATCCAACTCCGCGCCGGTGATGGCCATCTGGCCGGGCTCCAGTATGCCCAGATCCTTCGCGATGGCTGTTGCGGTGTCCTTGTGGTCCCCGGTAATCATGATCGGGCGAATGCCTGCGCTGCGACACTTCTCAATGGCGTCCTTGACCTCGGGGCGAATGGGATCGATCATGCCGCACATGCCGATCCAGGTCATGCCCTGCTCCCAGGCCTCCGGCGCGTTGGAATCCGGCCTGGCGTCGTAGATGCGCTGGGCAGCGCCCAGCACCCGAAGCGCCTGGTCGGCCATGGCTTTGTTCTCCGCAAGGATATTGCTCTTTTGCAGCTCTGTGATCGGAACCGCCCGACCGTCCTGCCAGATGTGGGTACAGCGGCGCAGCACCTCGTCCGGGGCGCCCTTGGTGAACTGGATAAAGCCTTCCCCGGCTTTGGCCCGGTGCAGGGTAGACATCATTTTGCGCAGGGAATCGAAGGGCGCCTCATCTACCCGGGGCAGGTCCTCGCTGAGCTGATGCTTGGGCATTCCACACTGGTTCGCACAGTTGACCAGCGCGCATTCGGTGGCCTCGCCCACCGCTTCGCCGTTCTCCAGCTGGGCGTCGGAGCACAGCGCCATGGCGGTCAACAGCAGCGTTTCGTCGTCGGCGACCTTTTTGACCACGGTCATCTTGTTCTGGGTCAGCGTGCCGGTCTTGTCCGAGCAGATGATCTGCGTGCAGCCCAGGGTTTCCACGGCGGTCAGCTTTCGGATGATGGCGTGGTTGTTGCTCATCTTTGTCACGCCGATGGACAGCAGGATCGTCACCACGGCGCTCAGGCCCTCCGGAATCGCCGCGACAGCCAGCGAAACGGCAACCATGAAGGTATCCAGCACCGCCTTGCCCCCGCTGCGCACCAGGTTGACCACGAACACGATGGCGCAGATGATCAGTATCATGATGGAGAGCTTCTTGGACAGCTCGTTGAGCTTGACCTGCAGCGGCGTCTCCTCGTCCTTCGCGTTGGTCAACTCGTCGGCAATGGAGCCCATCTCCGTGCTCATGCCGGTTCCGGTGACCACGGCGCGCCCGCGCCCATAGGTGACGATGGAACCCATGTACACCATATTCTTACGGTCGCCCAGGGTAACGTCGCCGTTTTCGACAGCGGTCAACGCCTCGCTGCGCTTCTCTACATCCGTGGATTCGCCGGTCAGCGCGGATTCCTGGGTCTTCATCGAAGCGCATTCCACGATCCGGGCGTCTGCCGGTACGGCGTCTCCGGCTTCCAGGATCAACAGGTCGCCCACGACCACCTCGTCCGCCCGAATGGTCTTCTGATGGCCGTCGCGAACGACCTTGGCGGTGGCGGCGGCAATCTGCTGAAGCGCCTCTATGGCCGCCTCGGCTTTGCTCTCCTGGTACACGCCAAGGCAGGCATTGATCAGCACCACGGCCAGTATGATCACGGCATCCGTCAGGCTCTCCCCGGCGTAGATTGCGGTTACGGCGCTGACCGCCGCCGCGACAATCAGCACGATGGTCATGGGGTCCTTTAGTTCTCCGAGAAATTTGACGAAAAGGCTGTCCTTCTCGCCCTCCTTCAGCTTGTTCGGGCCATCCCGCTTCAGCCGCTCGGCGGCCTCAGCATCCGTCAGGCCCGTCATGGAAGAGCCTGTTTCCTTGAGAACGGCCTCCGTTTCCTCGAGATAGGGTTTCATCCGGCTTTCCTCCAGTGACAGGCTGGCGCGCATGGCGTCAGCCCAGATATTTTTTCAACGTCGCGCGTACCGAGCCGACACCTGCAATCATCTCTTTGAAGTACCCGGTGATCTTCTCTCCCAGGCCGATCACGATCAGGTCCGTGCCGAACAGGTTCGGGTTGGACAGCAGCGCGTCCAGCTTGTTCCCCACCGTCTCCACATGGCCCAGCCTGATGCCCGCGAGGGCCTCCTGAAGCGTGGGCAGCATCGGGTCAGGGCTGACGGTCATCTCCTCGCCCTTATCGTCAACACCCAGCAGGTAGCGCAGCCAGCCGGCGATGGCCAGCGGGATGGCATTCAAATCCGCTGTGTCGCGCCCCGGGTCGGCCAGGTAGCTCTTGATGGTCTCGCCAAAGCGGATCGGTATCTTCTGGCTGGTGTCGCAGGCGATCCGCTGGGGCGTATCCGGCATGAAGGGATTGGGCAGGCGCTGCTCCACCACCTCGTCAATGAACGCCTTCGGGGAGAGGATCTTCGGGTCGGTAACCACCGGCAGGCCTTCCACGTAGCCGATGCGCTTGATCAGCGCCACAAGCTCCTGGTCCTTCATCTCGTCGCTGATCTTTTCATAGCCCAGCAGACAGCCGAACACCGCAAGCGCAGTGTGCAGCGGATTCAGGCAGGTAGTCACCTTCATGCGTTCGGTCATGTTCACGGTATCACGGTCGGTCATGTACACGCCTGCCTTCTCCAGCGGCGGACGACCGTTGGGAAAGCGGTCTTCGATGACCAGATACTGGGGCGCCTCCGCGTTCACGAACGGGGCGATGTAGGTGTGCTTGGCCGTGATGACAGGGGTCATGTCCTCGATGCCCAGCGCGGTCAGTTTCTTTTCCACTGCCTCGGCGGGGCGGGGCGTGATCTTGTCGATCATGCTCCAGGGGAAGGATACCTGGGACTCGTCCATCAGCCATTCCACATACGCCGCGGGCACGAAGCCCTTGGCCTGCCACGCACGGGCCATCTCAGTCACGCCCGCGCGCAGCTTCTCGCCGTTGTGGGAGCAGTTGTCCATGCTGACAACGGCGATGGGATGCTTTCCGGCATTGAAGCGTTCCAACAGCAACGCGGCCACCACGCCCATGGCGTGCTTGGGGGCTGCGGGACCGGCCTCGATATCGGCTTCTGCCACCGGCGTCAGCTCGCCCTTCATGTTGTGCAGGGCATAGCCCTTTTCGGTGATGGTGAAGGACAGCATCTGGAGGCTTGGCTTGCGGAAAATGGCCTTCAGCGCTTCGAAGCCCTCCGGCTCCGCGGCTACGATGCCCTTTGCGATAGAGGCCAGCACCGCCATATCGATGCCGCCGTCCGCCAGCAGGCTCACAGCCAGGGTCATGCTGTCATGGGGCACGTAGATCTTTTCGATGACCTCGGCGTCGAAGGTCTCGACGGCAATGATACCCGCTTTTTGCTCCCCCGCGTCCAACAAGCGCTGTTGGAGACCCGCGACAAACATTCGGAAGATGTTGCCGGCGCCGAAGTGCACCCACACCGGGTTCTGCTCTGTTTCAGCCACCATGGCCTTCCAATCGTGCTTCGGCAGCTTGACCCCCGCCTTTTCCCAGGCGGCGACATCCTTCAATCCGTTGTAATTCAGTTGCATGTGCATCCACTCCTTTTATTGCGTCGACTGTATGATAACAAATCACAGCTGAAAATTCAAGGGTTCAGGAAAAATAGAGTGAATATTTGTAACTGTTCAGTCCGGTAACTTCTGATTTATCGCGGGCTGTCGCCCGCTTGAAGGGGGACAGGTCCCCCTTCAATACATCCCCCTCAGATTTGCCTGAAATCGCAAGCGATTTCCGGGCGGCAAATCTGCAAAGTAGCT
>ONJE01000059.1 GCA_900318045.1 uncultured Eubacteriales bacterium | reverse complement strand
TGCCGCAAAAATCGTCCCGCCCGCGGCGTACATGCCGCCGCGTACGATTAAAGATCGGGGCGCTCCGCCCCCGATACCCCCGGCGAGTTAGCGTTGTTACGGATCGCGTCAGCCGCCATTCCCTAATTCCTAAAACCTAAAACCTAATCCCTCAATTCTGATTTACCCTTCCCTGGTCAAATCCACCCC
This sequence comes from uncultured Eubacteriales bacterium, assembly GCA_900318045.1. Classification (GTDB taxonomy): domain Bacteria; phylum Bacillota; class Clostridia; order Christensenellales; family Aristaeellaceae; genus UBA2862. The sequence goes on along the minus strand of ONJE01000059.1, from coordinate 13,476 downwards.
GAAATACTTCTCCGACAGCGCGGCCAGGGTGCCGTCCTGGCGGCGTGCCTCGAGGATTTCGTTGATGGCGTCGAGCAGGGTCTCGGTATCCTCGCCCTTGCGGATGGGATAGGCCACCGGCTCGCCCTGGGGAAGGATCTGTGCGATGCGGATGTTGGCCTCGGGGTGCTGGGCGAGGTAGTCGTCGATGGAGCCCTTGGCGTTGATCGTGGCGTCTACGCGGCCCTGCTCCACCAGCATGATGGTCTCGGTCAGGCTGTCCACCGGCGTCACTGTCGCGCCGTACTGCTCGCCGATGGCGGCGAAAGTGCTGGACGCGGTGTTGGCCGTTGTCTTGCCGTTCAGGTCTTCCACGGTATTGATGGCGTCGTTGTCGTTCTTCACCACCAGCACGATCTGGGTGTACACATAGGGGGTAGAGAAGCTGTACTTCTCCGCCCGGGCCTCGGTATAACCCACGCCGTTGCAGGCGATGTCGAAGCGACCGGCGTCCACGCCCGCCAGTATGGCGTCCCAGGCGGTCTCCTGGAACTCGGGCTGCACGCCCAGGCCCTCGGCCAGCAGCGTGCCGATCTCTACATCAAAGCCGGTCAGCACGTCATTCTCGTCGTGATAGGTCCAGGGCTGCCAGTTGCCCTCGGTGGCAATCACCAGCGTGCCCCGTTCACGGATGCGGGCGAGCGCGTCGCCCCCCTCGGCGCAGGCTGACAGGGACAGCGCGGCGACGAGGATCAGCAGCATCGCGATGGAAAGCAGTTTCTTCATGTTATATGACCTCCGCTTCGTGTCAATAATCGGGTCGATAGACAAGTCGGAATCCCATTCGTCGCCCGTCGCGGCGAACTGAAAACATCATACCATAGAATTCCGACCATTTCAATAAAGATTACAATAACTTTCGATAATAAAGGAGCGCGATCCGAATGATCGAATCGCGCTCCATGAACCAGTGCGGCAGGCGGGACTTGAACCCGCACACCCATTGGGTATCAGATTTTAAGTCTGAGGCGTCTGCCGATTCCGCCACTGCCGCACGCACCGCCATTATAGCACATTTGACGGCGCAGCACAAGCCCGGAATTGGAAATACCGCACAATACGGGCGGTATTTCCTTTATGATGCGGTATTCCCTTATATCGTTGCAGCTCCTTACCCCTTGCTCCCGATCAACGGAAAATCAACGATCAGCTTGCGCAGGCTGTCCACGGCTTCCCGCAGCCGCTGCCACCGGTCATCGCCCATGCCCTCGGGAGGCGCGTCGTAGTAGTCCAGCGCGGGCAGGGTCTGAATGACATCCGGCTGACGCCAGCAGAAGGTGGGCATCACCTTTACGTCGGTCACGTCGAAGCCGCCCGTTTCCCGCTCCTTCAGCGAAAAATCCAGCAATATGCCATAATCGGTATGCCGCTTGCTCATGTTGCTGATGAAATTGCCCATGCTGTAGGCCACCAGGCCCCGGCGCGCCTCGCCGGACTCCGTCTCAGCCTCGACCCAGACCACCGGCTGAACCATGTGGGGATGGCTGCCGATCACCACGTCCACCCCGGCGGCCACCAGCTTTTGGGCGATGGTTTCCACGCTTTGGATGGGATGCTGGGTATATTCCGCCCCCCAGTGGGGCAGGGCAAAGATCACCTCGGCGCCGGCGTCCCGCAGCTTACGCACGTCCGCATCGAAGTCTGCATCCTTGAGATAGTTCACGCCGTACTCGCGGGCGGCGCCGTTGCCCTTGATCTTCTCCATGCCGTTGGTCATTTCGGTGTAACACAGCATGCCGATGTGAATACCGTTTACCTCCACCACCACGGCCCGCTCCTTCTCCTCCGGGGTGCGGTTCGCCCCGGCGTAATCAAAGCCGTAGCGCTCCACATTGTCCACGGTCAACTGAAGGCCCGCGAAGCCCCGGTCCACGATGTGGTTGTTGGCCAGGGTCAGAAAGTCGATGCCCGCGTCCCGCACGGTGTCCAACAGCGATTCCGGAGTGCTGAAGCATGGGAAGCCCGACCAGGCCCGGTTGTCGTTGCGGCCGATGGTGGTTTCCAGGTTGGCAATGGTATAGTCCGCGTCGGCCAGCACGTCTGCGATCCGCGCATACTGGGGGTGGAAATCGTAGCTGCCGTCCTCCTGTTTGGCAAAGTCCAGCTGTGTCTGGTGGACCATCAGGTCGCCCACGGCGCGTATGCGCGCGCTGCGCGGTTCCGGGGTCGGCTCCGGCGTCGGCGCGAGGGTCGGCTCCGGCGTCCGCGAAACCTCACGAATGCCTTCTACAGGCCCAGCGGGACCGCCGCCCGGCCTCGGCGCGATCATTTGCCGCGCCGCAAGCCCCATCGCAATGGCCGTCACGAATATCGCGATAAGACCCGTCATCAGCAGCGTGGTCCGCTTCAGTGCTTTTGTGTACATGCTCTCATCCTCCGTAGGTCGGTATACCGTTGCAGCGGCGGCGCCTGGGCTGCCGTTCAAATCCTGCACGAACTATTGCAGCAGCGTGAACACGCTGCGGTCGCTCTCGAGCACGCCCTCCCGCCGCAGCTTGCCGATCTCCGCCGACAGGGCGCTGCGATCCACGCCCAGGTAGTCCGCCAGCCCCTGGCGGTCGAAGGGAATCGCAAAGTGGTTCGACCCGGCGGCGCGGGCCTGGAACGACAGATAGGCCATCAGCTTTTCCCGGGTGGTACGCCGGGAAACGATCTCCAGCTTCCGGTTCAGCAGCAGGTTCTTTGCCGCCAGCACCTTCAGCAGGTTCAGCACCACGCGGTTGTGAAAGCCGCAGGCGCTGGGGCAGGTTTCAATGATCCGTTTCAGGCGGATCAACAGCACCCGGCTGGACTGGTCCGCCTCCACCGACACGGGCAGACGCGCGACGCCGGCACAGGCGAAAGTCTCCCCGAACAGCTCACCGGGCTGTATCGTGGCCTGTATGGCGCGGTTGCCGTCAAAATCGTCCCGGAATACCCGCACGCCACCGCTGAGCAGTATGCCCACATATTCCGCAGGCCCGTCCACCCGGAATACCGCCCCGCCCTTGGGCACGTCGATGATGCGGGCCTGCATGCATTGCAGCATGGCCTCCATGTCCTGCCGCGACACGCCTTCGAACAGTGGGCACGCGGCCAGAACTTCAGAATTGTCCGGCATTTTAACCTCCGATGTTGCAAATCCAACATACATTCGCCCTCAAGTGTAGTAAAATATTGGCATATAAACAAGAAAACGCGGTAAAGAAGGAGGGACGATATTATGATATTTGAAGGCTGCCAGGGCAAGCCCCGCACCCCCACGCTGGAGGAAAAGCGCTGCCCGAAGTGCGGAAACCTGATTGAGATCTTCTCCGTGGACACCGAGGCGGTATGCGAAAAATGCGGCCAGGTGATCTACAACGACGCACTGAGCTGCGTGCAGTGGTGCCAGTATGCGAAGAAATGCGTGGGCGAAGAAATGTATGAACACATGATGGAAATCGCCCGCCAGCAGAAGGTCCGCGCCACAGCGGAGCGCCAGGCCAGGAAAATGGCGAAACAGAAGGAGGCGTTGAACGCATGAAGCGGAAAATCATTCACATCGACGAAGCAAAGTGCAACGGCTGCGGCGCCTGCGCCGAGGCCTGCCACGAGGGCGCCATTCAGATGATCAACGGGAAGGCGAAGCTGACCCGGGAGGACTACTGCGACGGACTGGGCGACTGCCTGCCCGGCTGCCCCACCGGGGCCATCACCTTCGAGGAGCGGGAAGCGCCTGCCTACGATGAGGAAGCGGTACGCACGGCGAAGGCGGCAAAGCTCACGGCGCAGATGCAGGGCCACGGTTGCCCCAACCTCGCGCCGGGGGCCATGGCGGGCAGCTGCCACGGCTCAGCCCCGAGGAAGATAAACGCGCATCCGTCTGCCGCCCCTGCGGAGCCTATACCCAGCCAGCTGCGCCAGTGGCCGGTGCAGATCAAGCTGGTCCCGGTAAACGCCCCCTGGTTCGACGGTGCGAAATTACTGATCGCGGCGGATTGCACCGCCTACGCCTACGGCTATTTCCACAGCGACTTCATCCGGGGCCGGGTTACGCTGGTGGGCTGTCCGAAGCTGGACAATGTGGACTACAGCGAAAAGCTGGAGGCCATCATCCGGGAAAACGACATCCGGGATATCACCATCGTGCGCATGGAGGTGCCCTGCTGCGGCGGTTTGGAATATGCCGCCAGGCAGGCGCTCCAGCGCAGCGGCAAATTCATCCCCTGGCGGGTGGTGACCATCGGCGTGGACGGAAGGATCGTGGAGGATTGACAGCACTGTCGGCGGGGGAGCCTGCTCCCCCGCCGTTAAAATTTATACTTGCCATTTTGCTGCGTTTACGCTACAATATATCTATCGAAATAATGGCGTGGAATGCGCTTCATGCGGAGGTAGAGAATATGTACAAGGAGACCATCAAAAACGCGGGCAATAAAATGGACAAGACCATCGCCAACATTCAGAACGATCTGGCGACGCTGCGCGCGGGTCGGGCCAACCCGAAGATCCTGGACAAGATCACTGTGGATTACTACGGCACCCCCACGGCACTGAATCAGGTGGGCAACATCTCCTCTCCGGAACCCCGCCTGCTGGTCATCGCGCCCTGGGAGCCGAAGATGATCGGGCCCATCGAAAAGGCCATCCAGAAATCCGACATCGGCATCAACCCCTCCAACGACGGCAAGGTCATCCGCCTGCTGGTGCCTGAGCTGACCGGCGAGCGCCGCAAGGACCTGTGCAAGCAGGTGAAGAAGATGGTTGAGGAGGGCAAGGTGGCCATCCGCAACATCCGCCGCGACGCGATGGAGTCCATCAAGAAGATGAAGAAGGACTCCGCCATCACCGAGGACGACCAGAAGCTGGCCGAAAAGGAGCTGCAAAAGGTCACCGACGCCCACATCGAGGAACTGGAAAAGGTCGGTGCGGACAAGGAAAAGGAGATTATGTCCGTGTAAGTTTGGATTGCGCCCAGCGCAATCCAAAGGGAACAGGGAACAGGCAACAGGGAACAGGGGGAACCCGCGCGGATGTGCGCTTTCGTCCGTCGCGGTGCGCTTCCCCAATGGGCGCTTTGTGAAAGTGATTTTTGAACGTGTTCCGAATTGGCTTACGCGTTTTATTACGATCACCGACGCCCGGCTATTCCTGTTCCCTGTTCCCTGTTCCCTGTTCCCCGGCGGATACGTCAGCCCCCACATCATCTGTCTATGGAGGTTCCCATGCTCTTCGACAAGCTCACCCGCCTGCTGGGCAACGCCCTTCACCCCAAGCCCGAGTTCATCACGGTCACGCCCGTGACCGGGAATGCCCCTGCGCCTGCGCTGCCGCCCCATGAGGCGCTGCCCCGGCACGTGGCCATCATTATGGACGGCAATGGCCGCTGGGCCACCAGCCGCGGCCTGCCCCGCTCCGCCGGTCATGCCGCCGGCACCGAAGCCCTGCGGGACATCATCCGCGCCAGCGATGACTGGGGCATCGAAGCCCTGAGCCTCTATGCCTTCTCCACGGAGAACTGGTCCCGGTCGAAGGAGGAGGTCTCCGCCCTGATGGGGCTGTTATTGAAGTACTTCAGCTCCGAGATCGACGAGCTGGACGAAAAAAACGTGAGGATCACCATACTGGGCGACGTAAACGGCATGCCGGAGCCCCAGCGCCAGGCGCTTCTCAACGCCATGGCTCGCACCGAAGCCAACACAGGCCTTCGGCTGAACATCGCCCTGAACTACGGCGGGCGGGCCGAGCTGACACGGGCTGCGCGGCTGTTGGCCCAGGCGGTGAAGGACGGCGAGATCGAACCCGGGGACATCGACGAGGCCGCTTTTGCCTCAAAGCTGTACACTGCCGGCCTGCCGGACGTGGACCTGCTGATCCGCACCAGCGGCGAAATGCGCACCTCGAACTTTCTGCCCTGGCAGCTGGCCTACGCCGAAATGGTATTCGACGACTGCTATTGGCCGGATTTCGACCGGGCGCGCTATATGAAGTGCCTGGGCGTCTACGCCAACCGCGACCGCCGCTTCGGCGGCGTGAAGGGCCAACCCCCCTCGACCGAAAAAGAGGAGGCTGCCAATTGATTAAGCGAATTGTCACCGCCGCCATACTGATCATCATCATGGCCCTGGGGATCTGGTTCCAAGGCTGGCCGCTGCGCGTCATACTGCTGATAAGCATGCTGATGTCCACCAGCGAGATGTACCGCGCCTTCCGCAGGATCAATTACGATCCCGTCCGCTGGTCCGGCTACGTGTACTGCGTGCTGGCCGTACTGGCCCAGGCCTATTACGCCACACTCAACGACGCTTCACTGTTCTCCTCCATCAGTCCGGCCATGTTCGCGCTGATCATCGGGCTGCTGCTGGCCATGACGGTGATCGTGTTCAAGGGCAAGGTTGCCTTTGACAGCCTGGTGAGTACGGTATTCCCGATGCTCTATCCGGGCCTGTTCTTTTCGCTGATCATCACGCTCCAGGACCTGAACACCCGCACGGCCTCCACGCTGGCGCTGATACTGACCTTCTTCATCGCGTCGGTGAACGACACCTTCGCCCTGTTCATCGGGCTGCGGTTCGGCAGGCACAAGCTGTCCCCCGAAATCAGCCCCAAGAAGAGCGTGGAGGGCTCCATCGCGGGGCTCATCTCCAGCGTGCTGTTTGCCATGCTGGTGCCCTGGGTGACCGGCATGATCGCCGCCAAGCACCCGCAGATCGCCGCCGACCTGGCCGCGTCGCCGCTGCCGCCGCTGTGGGCCTTCGGCGTGCTTGGGCTGATCGCCGGAGGGCTTTCCCAAATCGGCGACCTGGTGGCCTCTCTTGTGAAGCGCCACTGCGGCATCAAGGACTTCGGCACCATCTTTCCCGGCCACGGGGGTATGTTGGACCGCATGGACGGCATACTGTTCTGCGGCGTGGCCTGCTACGTTTTCTTCAAAATTTACGGTTTATAACAGAGGGCGACTATGAGAACAATAGCCATATTGGGAGCCACCGGCTCCATCGGCACCCAGGCGCTGGACATTGTGCGCCGCCACCCCGACAAATTCCGCGCCAGCTGCCTGACCGCCCACGGCGCGTCGGAAAAGCTGTTTGACCTGGTGCGCCAGTTTCGTCCCGACGTCGCCGCGCTGGTGAACGAACCCGAAGCCATTCCGGAGGATCTGCGCTTCTGCCAATGGGTGTTTGGCCCGGATTCCACCGTCGAGGCACTCAAAGCCTCCAAGGCCCAGGACGCCCTGTGCGCCATCGTGGGCATCGCGGGGCTGGACGCCGTATGGACGGCCCTGGACGTGTGCGAGCGGGTGCTGCTGGCCAACAAGGAAGCGCTGGTCACCGGCGGCGACCTGGTCATGGCCAAGGCCGCTGAAAAGAACATCCCCATGCTGCCGGTGGACAGCGAGCACTCCGCCATCTTCCAGTGCCTCCAGGCGCGTCAGGGCAACCCGGTCAGAAGGCTGCTGCTCACCTGCTCCGGCGGGGCGCTGCGCAACTGGAAGAAGGAAGCGATCTACCATGCGACGGTGAAGGACGTGCTGGCCCACCCTACCTGGAGCATGGGCGGCAAGATCACCGTAGATTGCGCGAGCATGGTGAACAAGGGGCTGGAAGTCATCGAGGCCCACCACCTGTTCAACATGCCCGCGGAAAAGATCGACGTGGTGGTACACCCCCAGAGCATCGTGCACAGCATGGTGGAGTTCGGGGACGGCGCGGTGCTGGCCCAGTTGGGTAACCCGGACATGCGCGGGCCCATCGGCTATGCCATGGGCTACCCCGAGCGCATCCCCTACGACGCCAAGCCCCTGGACTTCGCCGCCCTGGGCCATTTGGACTTCGCTGCCCCCGACGCCGACCGCTTCCCCGCCCTGCCCATGGCCGTCGGGGCCCTGAAGGCCGGCGGCAGCGCCCCAGTGGTGCTGAACGGGGCCAACGAGGCCGCCGTTGGCGCCTTCCTGAAGGGCCTGATCCCCTTCGGTCGCATCCCCGAGATCATCCGTGCCGCCCTTGACGCCATTCCCGTGACACCGATCCGTTCGATCGCGGATGTGTATGAGGCGGACAGAAGGGCGCGGGCACACGCCATGGCAGAATTGGGAGCGGGAAATGAGAAATAGCGGAACAAATCCCCCGGATTTGTTTATATTGACTCAATGTATCGCATTCATAATCAAAGGAATCCGCAAGGATTCCATGTTCATTCCCGATTCCTGAGGAAATACCGGAGGCACCTATGCTATCAAACATTCTCTACATCCTCCTCGCCATCGTGATGCTGGGCATCATCGTAACGGTACATGAATTCGGCCACTACTGCGTAGGCCGCCTGTGCGGCATCGGCATCGTGGAATTCTCCGTGGGCTTCGGCCCGCGGCTTTTGGGCTGGGAGCGCAAGGGCATACAGTATTCCCTGCGGGCGATCCCGCTGGGCGGCTACTGCGCCTTCGTGGGCGAGGACGAGGTTAACGACGACCCCCGCGCGATGAACAACCAACCCGTGTGGAAGCGGTTTGTCACCGTGCTGGCGGGGCCGTTCATGAACTTCGTGCTGGCCTTCGTGGTGTGCGCCATCATGCTGCACTTCTATTTCATCGCCGAGACCTACCCCATCATCGACCAGGTCATGCCTGACCAGCCCGCCGCCCAGGCGGGGCTTATGCCCGGGGACCACATCTTGGAGGTCAACGGCCAGGCCCTGACCAACGATTCCGCAGGGGTCAGCCAGATGATCCAGGTCATACAGGCCGGCGACCTGTCCAGGCCCATCGACCTGGTGGTGGATCGGGGCGGCGAGAAGCTCAACTATTCCATGACCGCCGCGCCGGTGACCGATGAAAGCGGCCAGACCACCCGCTACCAGATCGGCATCGTATTTTCCAGCCGGACCTACAATTTCTTCGAGTCCATACGCGAGGCGGGCAGCTACATGGTGGAGACCACCGGCATGATGCTGGAGAGCCTCAAAAACCTGATCTTCAAGGGCGAGGGACTGGAGGACACCGCCGGCACCGTTGGCATCATCGCCGTGGTGGCCCAGCAGGCCCGGGAGGGCATGTACATGGTGCTGTGGCTGATCTTCATCATCAGCCTGAACCTGGGCATCATGAACCTGCTGCCCATCCCCGCGCTGGACGGCGGGCGGCTGCTGTTTTTGATCGTCGAAGCCATCCGCGGCAAGCCCATCCCCCCGGAGAAGGAAGGCACCGTCCACGCCATCGGCATGGTGCTGCTGCTGGGACTGTTCGTTGTGCTGACCTTCCACGACATCGCGAAGCTGATCTCGGGCGGGTTCAAGCTTTAGCGGGCCATGATCGCGTTGATGCCTGTGCGCCGCACGGACCGGCAACTGCTGTGGAACCTGCTGCAAAAGTACCTGCACGAATTGTCCCGCTGGTATGCGCAAGCGCTGGACGCGGAGGGCAACTATCCCTATCGCTGGTTCGACGCCTACTTCACCGAGCCGGATCGCGTGGCGCTGCTCATCCTTGACGACGATATTCCCGTTGGCTTCGCGCTGCTCAACGCCCATTCCTACATCGGCGAAGCGCCCGACCATGTGCTGGCGGAATTCACCGTCTTCCCCGCGTATCGCGGGCGGGGCATTGCGTCGCAGGCGGTTCAGCGCATCCTCGACGTGTACGGCGGACGCTGGGAAATCAAGTACAGCGAGCGGAACACCGCCGCAAGCCGCCTGTGGAACGGAATCGCGAAGAAGTATCATCCCCAAAGTCACGACCTCGGCGACGACGAAACCGTGTTGGCGTTCAGCACAGAATTGAGGGATTAGTTGTTAGTGGTAGTGCAAATCCCTCCGGGATTTGTTTGATTCAAAAGGGAACGACGAAGGTTTCAACGCTTCTCAATTCATAAAATCAAAAGAAATCCGCAGGGATTTCCTCCTTCACTAACCACTAGCCACTAACCACCAGCCACTCAAACTCAGCCTCACACCATACCAAAAGGAGCAATTACCATGTCTACCCGCAAAGTCAACGTCGGCCCAGTCGCCATCGGCGGCGGCGCGCCGGTTTCCGTACAGACCATGACCAATACCGACACCCGGGATGTCGTGGCCACCCTCGCCCAGATCCGCGCCATGGCGGCGGCTGGGGCGGACATCGTGCGCGTCTCGGTGTACGACGAGGCCTGCGCGAAGGCAGTGCGCGACCTGGTGGACGGCAGCCCCGTCCCACTGGTAGCCGACATCCACTTCAACCACCGGCTGGCCATACAGTCCGTCGAGAACGGCATCGCCAAGGTGCGCATCAACCCCGGCAACATCGGCGGTGAGGCCCACGTGCGCGAGCTGGCCGACTGCCTGAAGGTCCACCGGGTGCCAGTGCGCATCGGCGTGAATTCCGGCAGCATCGAAAAGGAAATCCTGGAAAAGTACGGGGGCGTCACCCCCGAGGGCATGGTGGAGAGCGGCCTGAACCACGCCCGTATGCTGGAAAGGGCGGGATACGACGACATTGTGCTGTCCTTCAAGGCCACCGACGTGCGCAAGATGGTGGCCGCATGCCGGCTGGCGGCGAAGGTCTGCGACTACCCCCAGCACATCGGTGTCACCGAGTCCGGCACCGCGGACGTGGGCATTGTCAAGAGCGCCGTGGGCATCGGCGCGCTGCTGCTGGAGGGCATCGGCGACACCATCCGCGTGTCCCTTTCCGGCGACCCGGTGCAGGAAGTCCCTGCGGGGCTGGCCATCCTCCGGGCCTGCGGGCTGCGGCGGGACGGCATCGAGATCATTTCCTGCCCCACCTGCGGCCGCACCGGCATCGACGTCGAGGGCATCGCCCGCCGGGTCCGGGCCGAGACCGCCGACATCAGGGTCCCCCTGAAGGTGGCCGTGATGGGCTGCGTGGTCAACGGCCCCGGCGAGGCCCGGGAGGCCGACCTGGGCGTCGCTGGTGGAAAGGACGGCGCGGGCGTGCTGTTCGTCAAGGACCAGCCGCCCCGGCCCATCAAGGGCGGCGACCTGGCCGCTGAGCTGATCGCGGAAATTCGCAGGATGGTCGCGCGCCAATGACCGATATCCTGGAACCGACCGCCAACACCCATATGATTCGCCTCGAAACCCCGCGGCTGGTCCTTCGGGAACACGTCCCCGGGGATCTCATGCCGCTGCATGCCATGCTCAGCGACCCGGCGACGACCTGGTACATTCCCGATCTATATCACGCCGACATCGCCGGAACCGACGCCTATCTGCACGCCGTGATGCGGGACGACGAGGCCAGCTTTCGCCTGCGCTACAACCTGATGGTCGTGGAGAGAGCCACCGGCGAGGCGGCGGGCTCGGTGGGGCTGCACGTGATCGACGGCGGCGAGGGCGGCGCGCACTACGGTTTGGGTTACTTCATCCGCCGGGACCTGTGGAACCGGGGCTATGCCACCGAGGCCGTCGCCGCCGCGCTGGACTACTGCTTTGCCGGGGACGGCTTTCGGGTGACGGCCAGCTGCCTGGCGGAGAACCTGGGCTCCCGACGGGTGCTGGAAAAGTGCGGCTTTGCCCAGGAGGGCTTATTGATGCGACACACCTGGCACGACGGCCAGTGGAAGGACTGCGCGGTATACGGAAGGCTGAGGGGGCAATGATTGGATTCAATCATTGCCCCCTCAGCCTTTGGAACGGGGTATGCCGCCCTCATTCCTCCTCCCGCGTATCCTTCTTCTTCATCTCGCCGTAGAAGTTGACGATGATGGAGGTGACCAGGGCGACGACGACGATGCCGTATGCGCCCAGTATCACCGAAATGATCCGGCCCTCGAGGGACGCCGCGCTCCATGTCGTAGCCCTCATAGACCCATTGCAGTCCCGTCGGCAGCGTGAGCAGCGAACACAGCATGTCGCCGACAAGCGGCAAGCTGACGCCGATATGATGGGAGCGTTTCATCATCCATCCCCCTCCCCGGTGGTCATCCCTTCGTCATGAACAGAGCCAATTCCTCCAGCAGCGATTTGACCTCCTTGAAATCGATGGGAGGCACCTTCGATACGGCCAGTATCTGGTAGCCGCCCTGGAACACGACGAACAGCGCCAGCATGACGCCCGCGATGGGAATCAGTATGTCGTTCTCCTTCAGCCACGGCCTGCGGGTGTAGGACAGCAGCGGCATCAGCGGCGCGACGAACAGCAGCGGCGTCGATTCGCCGATCCCCGCCGCGACGGCAAACGTCATGGTGTTCGCAATCCTGGAGGCGTCCATCGTATAGAGCAACAGGCAAAAATCGACGATACCGGCGATGGCCAGCAGGAGGGCCATGAACAGGGAAAAGTGCAGGGAGTTCCGGTTGGTATTCAGGAACGCCTCGTAATCCGCGCGGGTATTGCCGTTCCTGCAATAGCGCCATTCGCGAGCCTTGATGAACAGTGCCATCAGCATGAACACGATAAAGGCGATGGGCGGCTTCACGGTCAGCAACGGAAACGACCAGACCGGCAGCCTGATCCTGCCGGTGGCGCTCGCGGCCCTGAACAATATGCTGGCGACCTCGTAGCCCACGGGCAGGACCGCGAACAGCCTGAACGCGATCAACCGTTTTCCGACAAAAACCCGCCTGGGACGGTAGTCCAGAAAGAACATGAACAGCGTGCACAGGAACAGGTCGACAAACAGGTTGAAGGCCGCGAAGCCAGATCCGTTCGCGTTATGGAACGTCTCCATCACCAGGGGCATGACGTCGTCGGGCTTGGCGCTGACCAGCTTGAACGACCCGATGAAGAAGTGGTAGAACGTGAGGTTGAACACCGCGAACACGCCCAGCATGGCCAGGCCGTTGCGCAGAAGCTGCTGCCCGTAGCCCTCGGAATTGCCCAATATCCTGGCAAAGTTGGCGATCATCAGCAGGGGCAGCGCCAGGTCGGCAAACGTCTCCATGAGATTGCCCGACCGGGTCAGCCGGCCCTTCAGGTCGGGATTGATCCGGATGCCCAGGTTGATCATCATCGCGGCGGTCGCCGCCACGATGCAAAGCCAGCCCAGGACCTGGAATGACTGATAGGACAGCGGTCCCCGGTAGCGTATGTCGTCGTGATGGCCGTGTTCGTAAAGCCTTGTAAAGCCCTTGCGCGCTCTGCCTTTCACCCTGCTCATGTCGTCGCCCCCTTTCCGGGGAGTTACCCGTATAATAACTGTCAGTTGTATGCATATTCTGAGTTGGCGGGGAGAGGAGGGAACAGGAAACAGGAAACAGGAATGGCTGCTGCCGCAAAGAATCCAATGAGGCAGTACATTACAGGGATACCCAATCTTGAGGGATACTAATGTTCTGGTTTAACAGATTATCGTCCTTCATTCTCTGTTTTCGTCGCGGGAATGTATCCTTTGTTGTGATTGTAACATTCCGTGCGCGGCTTTTCCTGTTCCCTGTTCCCTGTTGACTGTTCCCTTTGTACTTCCCTTGGCGTTCCAGCCAACACCCCGACATATCAGAATTTCCCTGACTGATATAGACACCCCATGTATTATACTATAC
>ONJE01000058.1 GCA_900318045.1 uncultured Eubacteriales bacterium | reverse complement strand
AATCACGATTTCGCCGAGCGGTATCATGAACAGCAGCTCCACGCGGTTGCCGCTGATCTTGATCATATCATCGATGCGTCCGATGACCTCATACTGTCCGTCCGGCCGCATCCGCGCAAGATCGCCGGTATGGAATTCCCCGTTCACAAAAGCCCTGGCGGTTTCCTCCGGACGGTTGATGTATCCGCGCACATAGGGATTTTCGACACAGAGCTCTCCGGCCTCGCCCTCCGGCACCGGCTGACCTTCCTCATTGCGCAGGGTGACTTTCAGGTCCGTCATGGGTCTTCCCACCGGCGCGATCTCGTTGGGCTGATCCAGATGCCCGATGGCGATGCAGAACGCGGTCTCGCTCATGCTGTAACCGTTTATGATACTGAGCCCGGGATCATCGGACCAGATTCCGTTCGCCGGTTCCGAGCCGACAAAAATCATGTTTACAGTGGGTATATTTCGAAAGTAGCGCAATATGGACGGGGCGCAGAAAAGGACATCAACTTTGTTTTCCACGAAGGCCTTATATATTTCCTGCGGATTCTTCGCAATGCTGAAGGGAACGATGCTCATCCTGCTGCCCACATCCAGTATGCATACATAAACAATGACGGTAACGACAAAATACAAGGGGGCGATAAAGGCGTAATTGTCAATATGTTTTAACAGGCTCTCTCCGTTTTCACAGAGGCTTTTTGCAATATAGTCAATATTTCCGTACTCATGCAATACGCCCTTGGGATTGCCTGTGGTTCCGGAGGTATACACCGCAAAGGCGGCGTCATGATCATTTGCCTCGGCAAAGCCCGCAAGGTATTCGCACTGAAGTGCCTCCTCCCAGGCCTCGCTGTCAAGCACCAGCTTACATCCGCAGTCCCCGCGTATAAACGCGATGCGTTCCGCCGGGTATTCCTGCTCCAACAGAACGAAAGCAGCGCCTGCCTTCCATACCCCCAGCATGGCGATCAAGGGTTCCACGCCCCGGGGGAGGAAGATGTTCACGAAATCCTCACGTCCGATCCCATGCGCCTTAAGATAACGGTACACCTTTCCCGAGATCAGGTCCAGCTCCCTGTATGTAACAGTCTTTCCATCCCCCATGGATGAGAGAGCGATCTTTTCGGGTGTGTTCAATACATAACCCTGGAATTTCTCGAAGAGCTTATTCATTTTATCACTGTCCCCCATTTCATGATTACGATGTTCTGTCCCAATGAATAGCTGTAGGATGCGTCGCTCATATACGCCTTCACCAGCTTTAATCCCGCCTTCATTTCCTCGTTGGCCGCGTGAATCGGATCAAAGGGTATACCGTCATCCTTGACAATAAGGGTAATTTCATCCCGGTCACAGAGTACACTTATATCCATGTATGCTTTATGCGATTTTCCACTATGTTCAACATAATTGAGCAGCAGCTCTTCCATGCAATGTGAAATGTGCAGGATATTATCCTGCGTGGTTTTACCGGAAAGAAAATCACACGCTTTGCGTATCGCTTCCCCGACACTGCTCCTGTTGCAAGGCACTGAAATATCAAACCTTGTGGTGTCGTCAAGCGGCGCAGGTATCAGAAGAATGCTCCCTGCGTTTCCCCCTGTCTTTCTCCTCACGAGTATGGAGCAAAGCAGCACAAAAGCTATGGAAAGAACGGTTCCGATGGGGAACGCCACCCAAATAATGCCTGTCACATATTTCGCCAAAATGAAACCAATTCCCATACCAGACAAGATGGATAACGCACACAATGCGGAAATGACAGAGTGATCATTGATCTGGTACACGATCGTCAGGGGAAGTATCACACATAAAGAAAAATTCAAGGTGGTAATAAGCGGCAGCCCCTGCCCGGTCAGGCGGATCGTCGCGGGATCCGTTGCGCCAAACAGAACCGCAAGCTCGTCTGAAACAAACAATACCGCGAGGGAACATAACAGGGCAAACCCGCAGGATATGGCAAGGCCCCTTTTCACCAATCTCCGGAGGCCGTCATAATCCCTCTGTGCCACAAGCAATCCTCCTATCCCCATGAAAGCGCCCTGCACGCCTCCTGATACCATCTGTCCGAGCGATACCATGGCATAGCCGATGGACATGACAAAAACACCCGCCTCACCATGAACAGACTGGACAAAATAATTGCACATGAAGATCAGCAGCGTGATAGCAAGATTGCCGAGAAAGGGAGGAATCCCCATCACTACGTTTCTGCCCATCATACTGGCAAATCCCCTGAAATACGGCCTTATTCCAAGCATCCTTCTTTTCCGGAAAAGGAAGATAAAAAGCATTATCACCCCAATAAGGGATCCTGTCAGTGTTGCAAGCGCCGCTCCGGAGATATCCATCAAAAAAACCTTTACATACAGTATGTCGCAGATCAGATTTACGATCACTGAGGAAAGCATGGCAAATGAAACAAGCCTGGGATAGCCAATACTTTCAACGATTATCGACGTTCCATTCATCAGAAACATCAAAAAAGCACCTGCTATGATGACATAAAGGTATTTGTAGGTGTTCTCGTATAATGCCGGATCCTGGCAGAGCAGGGAACAGATCCTTGGCGCAAGCACCCCTGTAAGAAGGGAAACGATCAGTCCGAAACCCAGGCAGGATGAAACAGCAACGGTTATAGAACTGCTTGCCTCATCGAAATCCCGTCTTCCCAGCGCCTTCGTCGCTATGATCGAAGCCCCGGCGGAGAGGAGAGAGGTAATGCCGGCAATAAGGCCCATGATCGGTACAACATTCTGTATCGCAGATACCGCTTCCGGGCTGATCAGCTGCCCCATAAGGACGCTGTCCACGATAGTGTTTATATTCACGATCGCCATAGTGGCTATGGAAGCCATCAAGAATCTCCTCAGGCTTCTGCTGATCAGATAACTGTTCCGGTTCTTCATCATAATCCTGGCCTCGAAAATTTTATTATATTTTTTCAGGATCCTCGAAGCGGAATCCTGCGCGAATCACACGACAGCAAAACAGGCATTCATCATACTGACAATGGTTTTATTGGCGTTCCATTCCCCTATTTTGGATATTTTAACATATTTCGACTTGAATTTCCATCCCAAAAATAAAAAAAGCAGCTCGTTGCAAAATCATGGGGCTGGTGGGTTACCAGAGTGTGTTTCTTAAGGAAATACCGCATAATTGGGTTGGGTGGTGGCATGGCGAGGTGAATTTTAGTCAGGCGTAGCCTGCAAATTTCGCAGGCTTACTGGCGGCAAGTCAAGGAATTTGCAGGCTGCGGATGGCTGAAAGTCATCCGTCAGGCCGCTGCCCATATTGTGCGGTATTTCCTTAATTCAGAAAGATGCAGTTTCGAGTGGATTTGCCTGCATTTCAAGGCGATTTTCCGCTGGTTTGCTGGCGGCAAGTCAAGGGAAATCAATGCAAAAAGCAGGCATAGACGCCGTAATTTCAACGGAGTTTCCAGCTATATGCATCTTCCTGAATTTGGAAACAGACTCAAATTATGCGGAATTTCCTTAATTTCGCTGCTTTGAAGTATTCGTCCTGTTTTCCAATCTGAACAGCATGGGATATATACCGAAGTCCACAAAGGCGATGATGGCATACCGACCGCATCGTACCAGTAGCGCGGCAATGCTGCTGTCGGCCAAAAACTCCTTTGAAAAGGGCAGCTTGAGCACGGTATTCAGCGCCAGATAGACTGCAAGCCCTCCCAGCACGCGAGCGACCATCCAAATGGGCTTGCAAGTATTCTCAAAGTGTACATAGCGATCGTCCAGCAGCGTACCGGCCATAAATCCAATCAACAGTCCCATGGAGGTAAAGTAATCGGTGCTCCTGCAATAGAAGAATCCCGGAATGGCAGTCACCACCAGGATGCCATACAGCGCAAGCGTATTCTTGATTCGTTTTTGCAGCACCTGAACAATCAGTACGCTGATCGCTCCCAGAAGCCATCCTGCCAGCACATCTGTGGGATAGTGCGCGCCGACCACAATCCGGGAAAGTCCCGTGAGTACCGCTATGATAATGGCAATCACCGTCACCCATCGCCTGTGCAGGTTGACTGCCAACGAGCCAAACATCGTCGCCGCATTAGTGGAATGGGCACTGGGAAAGGAATACCCCTGTGCCGCAACGTCGTAGATATCCGCCTCAGGATCCACAACGCGAAGGATTTTGATGGTCTCGTGGTCAAAATACGGCCTTCGCCGAAGAACGATGTTCTTGACCATGGTATTCCATACCATCCCCATGATTGCACTCAGCCCCATCGTCCTGCCCAGCTTCTTGTCGTAGCTCCAATACACAAAACCCAAAATCAGGATCAGCAGCAGCTCCTCCCCGAACATTGAGAAGCGTGAAATAACCGAAATGCCTGCGCCGCTGATGTGTGACTGCAACCATTCCATCAGGTTAACTTCCCAGGGAAAGAAAAATGAATTCCCGCTTGCGACCATTGTTTTACCCCTCTTCAAAGCTCTATTCTTGGATTATCCACAGGCGCTCCACCCTCGTGGTGCTCTTGATTCCCCTGCCCTGCGCCGTCCCTCTGAGGTTATCACTCGTTCCACCTCAACATCCGACCGGGCGTATTACCTCGTTAACCGTTCCTCTGGCATCAATAACCTATTCAAGCGTATACAGGTAACCTTTGATGGGCAGATTGTCATAAGCAACATAGATGCGGTTCCCATCATTGCCGATCACAGAAAGCGCGTCTTTCCAGTCTATCCAGTCCTCCCCGGGAAGCCTTATGTAGCTTTCCCCCGGATTGACTACGCCAACAACATAACGGGTTAACGACACATCGCCCTCCGGATGCCGCCTCGCCACTTCTTCAGGCGCTTTTTCACCGGGGCTGGATGTATTGACGAATGCATACCTGATTCCCTCAGAAACCGGAACGCTTTCAAGCACCGTGATACCGATACGTTCTCCCTGTCTCAGGACCGGATGATCCGGTAAGCTGATGCGATGGTATCCGCTATATTGAAAGCGCTCTGTGGCGCGCCCAAGCAATATGCCGTCTTCGGGATCAGCGGCCTCCTCTCTTAACCGATAAACGGATACCGTTACCTCTGTATTCAAATCGCCCGTCATGGCAGACACATATTTCAGCACACCGTCCACATTGACAGGAAAAATACTGGCCGCATACACCGGTTCCGAAAACAGGGTGGCGCTCAGAATTCTGATGGGCATATAATCATACTGCAGGATTTCCAGGCATTTCATATTCTCAGTCAGCGCCGGATGAATAAACTCATACGTTTCCACATCGCTGATACTTTTATCGTAATAGGAAAGATAAAAATACCCATCCATCCCCCAGTCAGCTCCCCAGCTGTTCCTTACAATCCACGCGCCATCGGCAGGGGGCTGATGCGCATCGCCAAAGCCGGAAGCCGGAAACGTATCATCCCAGCCGACGATACATACCGTATGGTTGGCCACCTGCTGGTCATAGGTATAGTGCGCATAGACCGCGGGATCTGAACCGAAGATGTGCATGTATGCCTGTTCTTCCGAACCATCTCCGGGCGTGGACAGGTCTGCCATGTATGAGATGTTCACGGCATGGCCCTTCAGAAGCTCGCTCTTTATAGCCTGTGTCCCTGCGTCGCAGTATACATACCGGTTTTCCCGATCACGCATCGCAGGCGTGGGGAGGTTGTTGGCGTCCTTCAGCTCATAGGACTGCGTAAAACGCATCTGTTCCGGAAGGCTCCAGTCATCGTCGGGCGAAAGGGTTCCTTCATTGCTCCTGTATGGTGCAATGTGCTCTTTGACCACACCGATCCCGCTTGCAAAAGCGGAACAAGCGATGATCGTATCTCCACCGGTTTCCATCCGGGGTTCCTCAACGCCTTCGAGCAAATGGAATCCTTCCCCCGCCTGGCTCTCATCAAAAGGATATTCTCCTGCAGGATAATCATCGATTTCCGGCAGTGGCGCTGCCGAAAACCATACCAGATGCCTTTCTGACAAATCTACCGGTTCGCCGTACTGCGCCTCATATTCCGCCGCGGTCATCCCGAGCATCGAGAGAATGCTGCTCTCACTTGCCTCGATCGCGCCAAAGCTCCAGCAATTCCCCCACGGAGACTGATTCTTGACCGGAGTTACCAGGCCTTTATCCCGCAAGTCAAAACGCTCGGGAAAAACGGTATCGGAATGGTATGATGTTATTCCCCTGGGTATGGCCGAATAATAATCATCCAGATCCTCGCCCCAACGCATGAAAGCTTCCGCCGGTTCTTCGAGCTGTTCCGCCAGATACTGCAGTCCGGGAGTCGGCTCTTCCCCTGCCAGAGCGCCGCTTGACGCGCAAAGGAATAATGTCAGTGAACACAGAATCGCAGTTTTTCGTTTTCCGGCCATGGGCGCATTCCTCCTTGTTTGCAAAACACTCCCTGCGATTGTCGATCTCCCTTGCTTTGCTGCAAAGCGTCAATCTCTCCGGCAATGCCGAGTCACTGCGCTTCCTTTGCCCTGAACGCATTCAGGACTTCCTCATAGCTGTCCCTTCCGCTGTAGGTGGTTCCGCCATCCTTCTTCTTCTCATCAGGAACCGTTGAGGCCACCATGGTGTTTTCCCCGATGAACCTGAAGAAATCCGATTCGGCGGCCTTGTCCCTCTCAAGGGGCGTGGGCTGCGTGGAGACAAAATCGTCAAACAGCATTGAGCCTGCCGGGTGGGTCTCCGGGTCCAGCGCGTCCATACGGCTCATATAATTGAGGAATCCCACGCAGAAGGACAGCGAATCCGCTTCGCCTTCGTAGTCGCCCTTTTCTTCGTTATAGACGCCCTTGATGAAGCGCTTCGTGAAATCCTCGGTGTCCTCAAAAGCGCCGCCGGAAACATC
The DNA here is from genome assembly GCA_900318045.1 of uncultured Eubacteriales bacterium. Classification (GTDB taxonomy): domain Bacteria; phylum Bacillota; class Clostridia; order Christensenellales; family Aristaeellaceae; genus UBA2862. The sequence goes on along the minus strand of ONJE01000058.1, from coordinate 6,290 downwards.
GTGGATGACCTTATCCAGCGTATCGCCCTGATGCAGGCGGGAGAGGATCGCGCTCAGGCCTTCCCGCAGGTTTTCACTTGAAATCGATTCCACCTCGCCGTTCTGATCGAAGGTCATCGCGCCGACGCCCTTCAGTTCCCGGCATTCCAGATCAGCCAGATACAGGCACGCCATGTACCCGGACACATAAACCGCTCCGTCAACGTGCCCGTCATCATTGTTCTCCGACGCATTTTCCAGGTCGTACCGCTGCGCCCTGGAATCGTACAAATGATCCCAATGGGCATACATGCGACAGAGCTGATCCCCGGTGCAGACGTCGAGATACTGCTGCGTATCAGGGTCAAGATGGTATTCTTCAAAGAATATCAGGTCTGCCGGATAGATGTTCCCCACGCACCCGGCCAGCCCCTCCATGAACCAGAATGGAAAAAGGGTTTCATTTATCAATTCTTCCCCTTCTTCATCAATGTCCAGGGCATCTGAGCCGTGTTCAAAGGGCGTATAATCGATAAAGCCGGTCATGCCGACGCGATTGTAGTCGTACATAAAGGTGTGGAACAACTCGTGGCAGAAGGTGGTGTCCACCTGAACGCGGGCCTTGCCGTTCAGATCCAGCACGGGTTCTTTATCATCGTTGCCATCAGTGCCATCGTCGTCGCACAGGGTTTCCGCGTCAATACCGATCATGTATTTGAACACGGTTTTGCCGTTTTCGTACACCGGATAGCCGCTGACATAGGCATAGGCGCCGGGGGCGACGTTCTCATGCTCCTCGATGCCGTCCTGATCTCCTTCCCCGTAATAGATATACAGACCGATCTCCCGTCCGAGCTCGTCCTTTGCCGCTGCATCCTTGAAGCAGGGAAAGCGCTCGATCAGGAGATTCACAGCCTGGGGCTCGATGGAACCAACGATAAGATCAACCAGTTCCTGGAGCTTCTCGTATCCGAGCGCATCCTTCGCGGTCTGGGAACAATAGAGATCGACCAGAGGATGGGAAGCATCCGCAGCGACGGCATTCTCTGCCGCTCCTGAAAGGACAGAAATACCTGAAAAGCCCAGTAGCATCGCCACGCACAGCGCAAGGGCCGTCAGTTTTGATGCAAAACGATTCCTGAACTTGAGTGTTGTGTTCATTCTTTCACCTTTTCCTAAACAGTATACTTGGGTTAATCCCCCGTTGTGGAGGAATACGTTGTGTGTGCGTGTGTGTGCGTGTGTGATAATCCCTCGTTATCCTGGAATACATATCCTTTTCCCGGATGGTAGGTCAACCAGATGATTCCAACAGTGATCATCACCGCCAGCGCCACCCACAGAGGCAGCATTTTTTGAGTCCACTTTTTCTGAGACAGTTCACAGGCAAGCAGGGCACCGACAAGCATGCTGGATACGAAAATACTGATGTCCAGGATCAGTATGGTTTTTCCCGAAAAAGACTGATAGATGGAAAACGCCCCAAGGTTCATCAGCATCGCTATGACAGCGCTAACGACAAATGCGGCAAAGTATCCCCGATTCCCGGTCTTAAAACTAAAGATGATTCCGACAGCAAGTAACGGATACCACATCATCTTCATGTGCTCCCAGCTCGTCTCGTTTACCGGAAAAAAATTGCCGAGAAACTCGGTTATTCTACCGGAAGGAAGCGCTCCCATTACAAAATGCATACATGCTCCGAATATTATCATCAACACGATAGCAACGATTTTGACTTTTTTGCCGATCATAGCAAGTATACCTCCTGACCAATTTCGAATTGCCGTTGCCTCACTTTGTTACTATCTTCTTTTATGTCAGCTCCACATCATAGTCGGGCTCATCCATCATCTGTACAAACGTCTTATTGGCGAACTGCTTGCGGCCCTTTGTGTTGCGGTTCACACAGGAATGGGACACACCGAGCTTCTCTGCAACCTCCGTCTGCGTCTGGCCACTCACGATCAGGCGCTCTTTTTTGAAAACAGCGAATCAATCGGGACCGCCGGACACGGCCTCAGCTCACAGCAGCTTGTACTCCCTGAGGCCGGCACGGTGCAGCGCATACAAGCCGCCCAGCAACAGCGCCTGGCCCAAACAGTTGATCCCCTCCTCGGCCCAGTTTATGGCCACGGAGCCGCCACCCCGGGAGGCGAGGTAACCCAGGGCCATGTAGCAGAGGAAGTAGAGCGCAAATACGGGGATCAGCGCCTTCTTCTTCATCTTCACCGCGATGACACTGAGTCCCCCACAGATGATGCCGAGACCCAGTACCATCAGGGCGATGAACACGAAGGTGCCCGTGAACAGCGGCGGCGCCACGGCCAGGGCGGCCTGACGCCGCTGCGTCAGCATCAGGATGAGGCCGAGCCCGGTCAACAGCAGACCCAAGGACTGGGTGGGCAGGAACATGGTGTTGAGCACATGGAAATCACACACGCCCAGCGCGTACAGGAGTTTCCACAGTGCCTTGAGAAAACCGGACAGGAAGACATCGATGCTGCCGGCGGCGAGACAGGCAAAGGCGTACTTGGGCATCTTGTTGTACAGGTCGCGCTGCATCAGCACGGCGGAAATGCCGAACAGGAGCACAGGGATGAAATCGACCAGGGTCATCGGGACCGAGAACTCATATACTTCCATGGTACACCTCTCTCTTTTTCATATCCGCTTGCAGTCAGACTGTTGCCCGCCGCCGGGCATACAGCAGTAAGCACAGGACCATGCAAACCTCGCCGAACATGCTGATGAAGAATATCAGATCGAAGTTGCCGCTGGCAGGGCCGAGCGCCGAGAACGCGAACATCAGGAACCCGGACAAAAACAATAGCGGCGTCTTTTGGCGGATCCAGACCGCGACCCCCGCGATGATCAGCGGGATCACGGCGCCGTAGCTCAATATGCTGCTGACAGCCCGGGCCCAGCCGGGCGTGGCGTCACCGGAGGCGTAACGTACCAGACCCGCGACCTCTCGCAGTTCCAGCACGGTGGCAAAGCCTCCGGCCATGCCGGCAGCCATCAGCGCCCCGGTGAGGATCCAGACCGCCGTCTTCCAGGGCTGCCGGAGATCCAGCGCATAGGCGCAGATGGGGAACAGCAGCGGGATCAGCGCGCCGTGGGCCACATAGCGCAGGCGGCTGAGCGCGGCGAGGGCCGGGCCGTCCCTCAGTACCGTCCCCAGGGACAGGATCAGTGCGTCATACCCGATTCCCAGCGCAATCAGGGCCGTCAGCAGATACAGGGGCTGTCCGGTGCGACGCCAGCCCCGGAAGGCCAGCAGCATGAACAGGATCTGCAGGGCCGTGATAACCCAGACCAAGACGGGACAGGCGAGTAGCAACGCGTTTCTCATGGGCGGTACCTCCTTGAGCAGATCTATCGGATAAGTTCTGATAGAATAATAAACCCGGCTTTGGAGGCCTGTCAAGAAACGGAAAAACCACCGCTTGCGAGCAGCCCGAAAACCCTTTCCCTGACTGCCACAGAGCAGGGATCTTGAAATGTCGGCTGATCTGCCGGACACGAAGCAGGCGCGGGCGGTGTATGAAGCCGTCAATCAGCCTGCCGAGGCAAGTCAATGTCCGCAACGCCAACGACACGGTGGAAATCTGCGGCCAGAAGTGCAGTAGCATCATCTCCCCGCATTCAGAAACACACGCCAGGCCAAAGAGCCCTGCATTGATCACTTGGCGTAGTAGATCTGCGCCAAGCCCCCGTGGGATGTTTCGCGGTATTTCTCGTCCATGTCCTTGCCGGTGCGGTACATGGTAGCCACCACTTCGTCGAAGGAAATCTTGCGGGTAGAGAACAGAAAACGTGACAGGTTCACCGAGCTGATGGCTCTCATGGCGGCGACGGCGTTGCGCTCGATGCAGGGGATCTGCACCAGGCCCTTCACCGGGTCGCAGGTCAGGCCCAGGTTGTGCTCCATGGCTATCTCGGCGGCGTATTCGATCTCGTCGATGCTCAGCCCGTACAGCGAGGCCAGCGCCGCGGCTGTCATGGAGCAGGCGCTACCGATCTCCGCCTGGCACCCACACTCTGCGCCGGAGATCGAAGCGTTGGTGCGAATCACGTTGCCGATCAGTGCAGCCACCGCCAGCGCGTCCAAGATCTCCTCCTCCGGAAAGCCCCGATCCACGTGCATGTAGTACATCACTGAAGGCAGCACGCCGCAGCTTCCGCACGTAGGCGCTGTGACCACGATGCTTTCGTCGGCGTTTTCCTCGCTTACGGCGTAGGCGTAGGCGGCGATGACGCGATTCATGGTGACATCCGGGCTCTCGTTGTAGCAGCGCTTTTCATACAGGAGCTTCGCCTTGCGCGCAACGCCCAATCCGCCAGGCAGCGTTCCCTCCGCGCCCAATCCACGGCGGATAGCATCCTTCATGGCATCCCATACGGTCTTGAGATAGCCCCTCAGCAGGTCATCCTCCATGCGGTATATGAACTGGGCCAGGTTCATGTTGTGCTGCTTGCAGGCTTGCAGAATTTCCGTGAAGCACTGCTGTGGATAGACCTCGATCTCATCCTCGGAAGGCTCCCCTTCAATGCGGATGGAACCGCCGCCGATGCTGAAGATGCGGTTGGAGCCGATCAGCTGGCCGTCCTTAAAGGCTTCGAACAGCATGGTATTGGGGTGTGGGATGTCCTGCTCCTCCTGGTTGAATACAATCTGAGCGCCGGGAAGGCTGGACAGAATTGCCTTGCCGGTGCCGTGGCCATCTCCGGTGCAGGCCAGGGAGCCGTAGAGGGTCGCTCTGTAGCTGTCAGCCTCGGGATAGCGCTGTCCGAAGATCTGCGCGGCGTGGAAAGGACCAACGGTGTGGGAACTGGATGGGCCGTTGCCGATCTTGTATACGCTCTTGATGGTCTTCATGTCCGTTTCCCCCTTACAGTGGCAGCTTTTTGCCCTGTTTCTTCCATTCCTTGAATTCGGCAGTGGCGGTGAAAAGCACGTCGCCGGAGGAGTTCAGCGCGGTCTCCATGGAATCCTGAATCACGCTGATGATGAAGCCGACGCCCACCAGCTGCATGGAAATATCCGCGGAGATGCCGAACAACGAGCAGCCCAGGGGTACCAGCATCATCGAACCGCCCGCCACGCCGGAGGCGCCACAGGCAGAGAAGGTGGCCACAATGCTCAGGAAGATGGCCATCGGTATGGTCACCTTCACGCCTGTCGTGAAGGCTGCCACCAGAGAAAAGATGGTAATGGTCACCGCCGCGCCATCCATGTTGATGGTGGAACCCAGCGGGATGGATACGGAGTACAGATTCTCATCCAATCCCAGCTCCTTGCAGAGCTCCATGTTCACAGGAATGTTGGCCGCGGAACTGCGGGTAAAGAACGCTGTGATACCGCTCTGACGGAGACAGCGGAACACAAGCGGATAGGGATTGTGACGCAGTATGATGAACACGATCAAGGGATTGACGATCAGTGCTACAAGGACCATGGTACCCACCAACAGCGCCACCAGTTGGCCGTATTTCGCGAAAATCTCCGGGCCTCTGGTCGATACGGCGGTGTACATCAGGCCCAGGATACCGATGGGGGCGCAGTTGATGATCCAGCGCACGGCGGTGGACACGGCGTTGGACAGATCCTCCATCATTGCCTTGGTGGCCGGCGCGGCCAGCTTTAGCGCGATGCCCAATACCACCGCCCAGAACAGTATGCCGATGTAGTTGGCGTTCACCAGCGCGTCCACCGGGTTGACGACGATGCTCTTCAGAAAGTTCATCACCACGTCCGCCATGCCCTGAGGAGCGGCCGAGGCATCCACAGCATCCAATCCCGTCAGCGGGATGGTGACCCTGTAGGCGAAGCTGGTCAACACGGAAACGATGGCCGCGCAAAGGGTGCTGACCAGGTACAGTACGATGACGGTTCGAAGCTTCTCCATGTTGTTGTTCTTGGAATTCGCCAGTGACGACGCCACCAGCACGAACACCAGGATCGGCGCAATGGCCTTCAGAGCGCCAACAAACAACTCGCCCGGTACGCCTATCCACGCCGCCTTCGGCACAACGAAGCCCAGGATCGCGCCAATGATCAGGCCGATCAGTATGCGAAGGATGAGACTCATGGAATTCCATTTTTTGATGATACCCATAGCATACCCTCCTTTTTGATCCTTTTGTTGATTGGAACACACAACAACGAAAGCGGCTTACGCGGCAAACGCCCTCGCTTTCTCACAGGCCGGTCAGCATGCAGACCCGTCCCAACTCATTCCCGGCCAACACTGGCCCACGTGTGGGCCAGTGTTGACATCGCAATTGCCTTATGAACTACCGCACAA
>ONJE01000402.1 GCA_900318045.1 uncultured Eubacteriales bacterium | reverse complement strand
GTAGTCGGTGAGTATGGCGTCGGCGGCATCGGACACATAGCGCTGGTTGTAGTGCTTGCCGTAAGTGCTCTTTTCGATGACCCTGATGTCGTCGCAATCCTCGATGGCCAGCCACAGGGCGCTGGCCACCTGGGCCACGCCGCCGCCCAGCACCTTCGCGCCGCGGCCATTGACGGCCCGCCGATAGCCGTATTTCTTGGTGCGGGGGCCCACCACGTCGTTGAAGGAGAAGGTATCGCCGGAATCCAGCATCGTGTCGTTGATGCAGGCCGCGGCGAGGGACACGTTGTGCAGCACATCCTTGTTGCCGCCGCAGTTGATGGACGCCGAGCCCAGGGACCCGGGCTCATCGTCGCCGAAGTGCGGCAGGTTGATCATCCGGGAGGAGGCGCCGTCCTCTTCCTCTTCCTCCATGCTCCACGCGCCAACGCCGTCCAGCGGAATATCCACGGCCATGCCGTCGTCGGCATCGTCGTCCTCATCGAAGAACAGGCTAGACTTGCTGCCGCCGCTAAGCGCCCCAAGGCCACCCTTTTGGCCGGTGGTGACGACGCACCAGAGGTCGTCGTCACCCAGCCACATGTCGATGGTCATGGTCTCGTCGGTCAGGTTGGTAAAGCTCAGGTCGATCCCGGCGTCGTAGTCGGTGACGATGGCCAGGGAGGGATTCTGGACATAGTCATCCGAGAAGCGCTTGCCGTAGGTCTTGACCGGATCGATCTCGACCGCATCCTCGTCCATTTGGAGCAAGGCCATGTACAGCGTGGAGGCCGCCTGGGCCACGCCGCCGCCGGTGACCATCACGCTGCGCCCGTTGGGGGCTTCGCGGTAGCCCCGCCGCTTTTCCCGGGGGCCCACCGTCTCGTTGAACGAGAAGCTGGCTCCCGCGGCCACGGACGCGCCGTCGATGGCCTGAACCGCCAGGCGCAGGTTCACCAGTTTGTCGGCGTCGTCGGAAAGCGGGGTTCGGGCGCTCCAGGATTCAGCCGCCAGCGCCGCAGGCACCGCCGTCAACGCCAGCAACAGGGCGATCACCAGGGCGGTCATCTGCCGAAGCATCGTCATTGCCTCCTCCGCTTTCCTTTCGTGTACGTGTATTGGACGCGGGGGTTTGCGGGAAAGTTCCGGGTTGTGGCAAAAAAAACCAAAGTTTACACAGATGTCATGATTGGGGAATATTTGTTGCGAATCGGTATCTGTTCAGGCAGGTAATTTCTGATATATCGGGGAGACGAGGGAACAGGGAACAGGGAACAGGGAACAGGGAACAGGAATGGCGGCTGGCGCGTGGATTATGAGAACGTACACGCTGCAGGGGCGACGCCCTTTTCGAATGAATGCAGTAGTGGCGTCTATGTCGCCGTTACAGGGCTTTCAGGGATCCTGACAATCCATCGCTGTGTCGCATTTCCAGGGTCTATGACACGAGTGACAAAACGGGCCACAAGGTCAGATACAGGAGTTCGGTTCTGCCCGGGTCGGTGTTCATTGACGACGAGATTCTCACATTGACCACCGACAATGCTGAGAGCACACACGGCACCCACACCTCGAGCATTGCTGCTGGAACCCATGTCAACGGTTATGGAGGCATGGCACCAGGTGCCGATATCGTCCTGTGTGCCGTGAGCGAGATGGGTACGGGCCTGTCTACTGTCGAAGTGGCAAACTGCGTCCGGTATATCAGTTGCTACGCCGACAGTGTGGGCAAACCTTTCGTTGTCAGCGTGAGCGTGAGCACTACCGACGGCCCCCACGACGGCAGGGACTACCTGTCCAAGGCTATTGCCCAGCTCGTAGGCCCGGGCAAGGTGTTTGTCATTGCTGCGGGCAACAACGGCAGCAACCCCACCTATGCCCATTGCACCGCTTCACCGTCCCTGACCAAGCGTTTCCTTTTCATGCAGAAGGACGGCTCGGGCTACGACTCGACCTACTGCTACGTAAACTTCGTGGCCGACCTGTGGACGCGCAACGATTTCACGCGCTTTGACTTCAAGTTCCACGTGCTTGATTTGACTACCAACCAGATTGTATGGGAATCGGACGAGAGTGTTTCCACCGTGAACATAGATCTGTCGCTGCTGTCCGATTACTATACTCCCGTCCCCGGTTCGCCAACCCATTATCTGAAGGGAACAGTACAGACCTCAACTGATGGAAAGAAGTATCACCTGATTGTCCAGGCCCGCAACCTGCAGAGCACCCAGTACACCACCTCGGGCAGCAGCAACACCAAAAAGAGCCGTTATGCACTGGGCTTGACGATCACTCCTCGCAAGGAAACCGACATCGATGCGTGGGTGAGCAACAGCAACGCCCGTTTTCCTCAATACACCAACGCAATAACAACGATGGACGGCGAGTCGGTCTCAGATTCTTATGTACCTTCCAACAGCGATTGTTCCATCGGCACCTATGCCGTTCACGACTCCATCATTTCGGTAGGTGCCTACGCAGCCCGCAACTCCTACTATTCGTTATTGGGCGACAAAATCGTCACTAC
>ONJE01000102.1 GCA_900318045.1 uncultured Eubacteriales bacterium | reverse complement strand
TATTGTACGGTATTTCCTTAACGGTTCATCAGTCCGGCTCCGGCGTTCCAGGCCTTGCCCACCTGTTCACCGGAGACATAATATCCGTGTCGGAACTGGTCGAAGATCAGCGCCTCCAGCTTTGCCGGATCCACCTTGCCTTTTTCGTCCAGCACGCGCTCTTCCGCGGCGGTGTTGATGATTTTGCCCACGATGGCGTAAAAGCTGTCGGTGCTGGTGACCTCGGCCAGCGTGCACTCCATGACCACGGGGAACTCCTCGATGATCGGAGCGTTGACGAATTCGCTCTTCACGGCGTGGTAACCGGTGCGCTCGAATTTGTCGGCCATCTTGTTGCCGGTAGCGATGCCAAAGAAATCGGCGACATCCATGTGAGCCCGATCGGCAAGGGCCACGGTAAAGGCCTTCGTCTTCAGCAGGTTCTCGGTGGTCTTGTGGTCCTCGTCGATGAACAAGGCAATGCGGTCGCTGTTGCAGATCATACCCCAAGCGGCATTCATCACGTTCACCTTTCCGTTCTCGTCATAGGCGGCTACCATCAGCACCGGCATGGGGTAGACGGCCTGTACAACGCCAAGGTTCTTCTTCATGGGTTTCATCCTTTCTTATTTTATTTGACTCCAATATTATCACAAACCCCACCGAAATACAATGGCTGTGGGCTTCATATCAAATGGACGATATGGCTTCGTGTCGTTTTGGTCATAATTGTATTATATAGGAAAACATTACCGACAATGACGGCGGAAGAATTGAATTTGGCACAGAAATGTGGTAATATATATCTTGGTTTTTTATATAATTATCGAATCCTGGAGGCGGGATATGCCAGCTTATGAAGCTTTTGCCGGGTTGTACGACGTGCTGATGGACGATGTCGATTACGACGCCTGGGTCGAATACTATCTCGCCCTGATCGGGCGCATGGGCATACAGCCCCGCACGCTGTGCGACTGCGCCTGCGGTACAGGTTCCATGTCCGTGCGCTTCGCCAAAAGGGGTTTGCGGGTGACGGGTGTTGACCTTTCCGCCGATATGCTGGAACTGGCCCGGCAGAAGGCGTTGAAGCACGGCGTGCAGGCGATGTTTGTTTGCCAGGATATGTGTGCCCTGACGCTGCCCCGACCTGTGGATGCGCTGGTGTGCGCCTGCGATGGCATGAACTACCTGCTGAACGACGACCGCCTGCGGGCATTTTTCAGCCGGGCCCGGAAATTCCTGAAGCCAGGCGGCGTGTTGGCCTTCGATATCTCCTCAGCCTACAAGCTCAGCCAGACTTTGGGTGACAACTTCTTCGGTGAGGACCGGGGGGACATCGCCTACCTCTGGAGCAACCGTTTTGACGGGATTGCCCGGACCGTCACCATGGACCTGACCTTCTTTACGAAGGAGCGTGACGGACGTTACCGCCGCTTCGACGAGCTGCACGTGCAAAAGGCTCACACGGCCGATCACCTTGTGGCGCTGCTGACGGAGTGCGGCTTCACGGACACACGGGTCTATGGCGACCGGCGATTTGGCCCGCCCGAAGCGGATGAACCGCGAATTCACATTGCGGCCATCCGGGAATAATATCGATAAGGAGCATTCTTGAATGAGCGTTATGAATCAGGACGGCATATTGCACATATCCCTATTGGAAGGGCAGGCCCGGGCTATATTGACCGAGAGCACCCAGGTGGTGCAGCGGGCCAAGGACATCCACGGCCTCTCCAAAATCGCTGCCGCGGCGCTGGGGCGCACGCTGACGGCCACGGCTATGATGGGCAGTATGCTCAAAGGCCGGGACGAGAGCGTCACGGCCTCCATCAAGGGCGGTGGTCCTATCGGCACGGTGCTGGCGGTGGCCGACGCGAACGGCTCGGTGAAGGGTTATGTGGACAACCCGGCCATCGACCTGCCCCGCACAGGTTCAAAGCTGCCCGTGGGGGCCGCGGTGGGCAAGAACGGTCGCCTGTCCGTCATCAAGGACCTTCGCCTTCGGGAGCCCTACGTAGGCCAGGTGAACCTGGTCTCCGGCGAGATCGCCGAGGACTTCGCCATGTACTTCACCGCCTCCGAGCAGACGCCGTCGCTGGTGTCACTTGGGGTACTGGTCAGCGACGAGAAGGTGGAATCCGCCGGCGGTCTGATTGTGCAGCTGATGCCCGGGGCCAGCGAGGCGGCCATACGCTCCATCGAAGCCAGCGCGGGCATGTTCATGGACATCTCGGGCACGATGAAGGAATACCATTTGGATGGCGCGGTGAACCAGCTGCTTATGCACCTGCAACCCCAGGTGTTGGAGCGCCGGGACGTGCGTTATGCCTGTGATTGCAGTCGCGAGCGGGTGGAGCGGGCGTTGATCACTCTGGGGGCCGGGGAGCTGAACGACATGATCCAGACCCAGCACGGCGCCCAAGTGGATTGTCACTTCTGCAACAAGCGCTATCGCTTCACCGAGGATGACCTTCAGGCCCTGCTGGCCGCGGCGAGCCTCAAAGGCGAGGTGAAATAAACCGACTTCGGTATTATCAGTGATATGGGAGCATCAATGGACAAGAATCTCAAAGTCATCGCCTTCAAGCGGTCCTCGGCCTACGTACACCACCGGGCCATGATGAACCGCAGGGAGAACAACATCGTGGACGCACTGGAGCTGCTGCGCCGCGCCGTGGAGGCTGCGCCGGATAACCGGGAATACCGGCTGGACCTGGCGGAGCTCTACTGCGAGATGGGCTGCCACGAGCAGTCCACCCGGTTGCTGTTGGACATGCTGGCGGAGGGCGACGGGCCGACCGAGTGCTATTACGGACTGGCCTTGAACCAGCTGGGCATGAACGACCTGAACGGCGCGCGCCGGTCGCTGAGCCTTTACCGGCGACGGGACCCGGAGGGAGCCCACCTGGAGGATGTACGCCGGCTGGCGGCGGAGCTGGATTTCTTCGGCGAAATCAACCATCCCGTCAACCGCAAACTGCACCGGGCGTTCTGCATCGCCAACCGCGCCTGCGACGCCATGAAGGCGGACATGCCCGAGAAGGCGTGCCGGCTGTTCGAACGATCCCTGGGAATGTCCTCGGAGCAGTACGACATGCGGGCCCTGTACGCCATGGCGCTGCTGATTAGCGGCAGGCAGGAGGCGGCGCTGACAGAGGCTGGTCGGGCTGCCGGGGGCTATCCGCCCTCGGTGAAGGCGCTGTGCGTCAGTGCCCAGGTGTTTGCCCTGTCCGGCGACGCCCACAGCGCCCGGACGTTGATATCCCGCGCCATGCAGGAGCGCCCCGAGGGCCAGGACCTGCGCCTGATGATCTACGTGATGGGCGAGCTGGGCATGGACGCTGACGTGGCGACTTACGTGTGCCGGGCCCTGCGAGAGGCGCCCTTCGACCGGGATTTGCTGCACATGCGGGCGGTTGCCATGTACCGCACCGGCACGCCGGACATCCGCGTGGCCCGCTTCTGGGCGCGGATACTGCGCATCGACCCGGGAGACAGCGTGGCCCAGTACTACCAGGAGGCTGCACTGAACGGGCGATTGGCCGAGGACGCTCCGGACTACAGCTATCAGGTACCCCGCCGGGAGTTCGAGCGGCGGTTGCGAACCTTGGTGGAACAGCTGGGCCAGGGTTACGAGCAGCTCGAGGTCCGCTGGAGGGATGACCCTGCCTTCCGGCAGCTGATGGGTTGGGCGGTTCGGGCCGAGGATCCGCGGCTGAGCCGGGCGGCGATGACCGCATTGACCACCATCGATCACCGGGAATCCCGGAGCCTGCTGCGGATGCTGCTGTTCAACGAGGGCGTGTCGGGGGACCTGAAGATCCACGCTGCCCTGGTGCTTCGGATGCAGGGCATCGATACGGAAGCCATCATGCCGGCGAGGACGGGGCTGGGTCCCGGGTTCATGCCTGACACCAAGGCGATGATGGATAGGCTGGGCGTGGGTGAGCGCCAGTTGGTGCGCTATGCCGACGAAGTGCTCCGGCGGGAGTATGGTTTGTCGGCGCTCAGCCAACTGTTGCTGATCTGGTCAGCCTATCGACAGCTGCGGTGTACTTACGTGGACCCGGTGCGTTGCGTGGGTGGCGGCGCGGCGGCGCTGGCCTACAGCTACATGCTGGTCTACGGCCCCCAACCGGACGTCGCCACACTGGCGGAGCAGTTTGGCTGTGACGTGCGGCAGCTGGTGTACTATGCCCGGCGCATTTCCGGATGCCTGGACAGGATCGCAAGGGAGACATGACAAGGCCCTTCGCCTTTGCTGTGCTTCATTCAGGATGACATCAACCCGAACCTGACGTTGTTTTCTTGCGATTTGGAGGTACAGTGTTCAGGATGACAGAAACTGGGTCCTGCCCTTGTCCTCCTGAGCGCTGCGAAGGCTCTTATCAACCGTTTCGAAGAATACAGATCGGGGATTGAAAAGTGTGCGTAACTTTGAACTCTGATATTTACAATAAACTAAAGAATACAGACATTGGAGACAGCCATGAAAATACATGATTTTGACGCCAAATTCTACGAATATGCCCGCACCTGGATGGCCATGCACCCCGGCATGACCGAAAAGCAGGTGGAGGACAGCTACAACGAGATCATGCTGAACTTCCTGAATGCCCCGGCCAAGTGGCTGGACGGCGAAAAGCCGGGGGAGTACTTTCTGCGGTACAGCGCGCCGAAGGATCTCTTCAAGCTGCTGGAGGAGTATGACAAGCGGGACATCGGCCTGCCGGAGCCCCTGTACAGCCGGGTGGTCAGCGTGGGGCAGCCCTGCGTGGCAGGGCTGATGCGCATGGCGTCGAACGGCGACAACCCCGAATCCCTGCGGGCTACGGCGCTGGCCCTGCTGCGGGACATCGGCAGCGACGACGCCCTGGACCTGTATGTAGACCTGGCCTGCCGCGGCGGCGAGGGGGACGAGCTCGGCGAGATGGCGGCGGACATCCTCTCCGACGGGGATGGCGGCCAGATCGGGGCGCTGTTGGAGCGCTACGAGGGCGCGAACGAGTTTGGCCAGCAGCGCATATTGGGCATCTGCGCCAACTTCCCCGGGGATGACCGCATATTCGATTACATGCTGGACAAGCTCCGCAACCGTCCGGAACAGCGGGCGCTGTATGCCTCGTTCCTGGGCAAGCTGGGCGACCCGAGAGCCATCGAGGCCCTGAAGCCTTTCCTGACGCTGACGGACATCGGGTACCTGGACTACATCGAACTGCGCAACGCCATCGAGGAGCTGGGCGGCGACCCCGGCGAGGAGCGCACCTTCTACGGCGACCCGGACTACGAGGCCATGCGCAACATCTGAGGCAAACATGCACCCTGAAGGGGAGGGAGACCCGTGTACTGTTCACATTGCGGAAAAAAGGTGGGCGAAGACATGCTCTTCTGCCCTTTCTGCGGCAAGCCCATCGTCATCCCCGAGCAGGATGACGCGCCGGAAACCCCAACCGTCGCAGATGTACCTGCCGTGCCTGTGGAGGAAGAACCGGTGAATGCTGAAAGCACGGCTGAACCGGAAGCCATCGGAACGAAGGAAGTGGATGTTTCAAACAAACCGACGTCGGTCTTGATTGGCGATAAGAAGCCGGAAGCGGCGGCTGAGGATGATGCCGCGGCGGAGTTGTTGGACTGGAGCCGGGAGCGCAAAAGCCACATGGATCAGGATGTCTGGGCCAGGCCCCAGACGCCCACGGAGGATTTTGCTCCCCTTAAGCTCGAAGAAGCCGAAGAAGAACCGGAGGATTCCCACTGGCGTGAGGAGATCGCCCGGAAAAAGCAGTCTGTCAACCTGGAGAAGAAGCCGCCCGAGATCAAGCGGGGCGAGGAGACCCCCGTGCGGCTGGAGGGTACCGCACCGAAGCTTGAATTGGATGTGCAGGGCGCGCGGCCCAGGGAAAAGGGCCAGAAGCGCCGCAAGCCGGCCAACACGCTGGTGCCGCCCAAGACGATGGACCCGGAGGACATCTTCATGGACGACAAGCGCGCGCCCTATGACGAGGATGATCCCTACGACGACGACATGAACGACAACCTGTCGGGCAGCTTCTCCTTCGAGGATGAGGAGGAAGGCAGCTTCTTCATGCGCCATCTGAGGAGTATCGTCGGGCTTGCGCTGTTCGTGATACTGTTGTTGCTGTTCGTGATCTATGCCTTTTCCAGGGCTGGGCAGCTTAGCCTGGCGAGGGTCAATGCCGCCTGGAGCAAGGATGCCTACAGCACGCTGGGCTACCAGTACTTCCAGGCGGAGGACTACACCCAGGCGGGGCTGTATTACGAGCGGGCGCTGCAACGGGATCCCAACAGCTACAGCTTTGCCTCCTCGGCCGCGATGGCCTATCTGCAGGCCGGCAACAATGAAAAGGCGGCGATGATGCTGAAGCGCTGCGCCGAGATCGATCCCACCAAGCTGGAGCCCTACGTCTACCTGCTGAAGTTATATCCCGATGCTGCGTCCCGGCCATGGGACATCACCCAGCTGCTGCAGCAGGGCTACCAGCGCACCGGCGACGCCCGCCTGAACGTTACGGGCTGACGGGATATGGACAAGAGCAACAACAATCCGGCGCGGATGCTTGAGTTCCTGCTCGCGCCGATGGACGGCCTGACCCGTGCCTCGTTCCGAAGCATCTGCTTCGACTACGGGGCCGACGGCGCGACCACGGAGATGATTCAGTCGCTGGCCTACGGGCGGGCGAAAAAGCCCATGAGCCAGACTTTCATGGAGGTGCTGGTTCGCTATCCAAACGAGCGCAACCTGGCCGCCCAGCTGATTGGCAGCGATCCGGCGGCAATGGCCGAATCCGCCCGCCGTCTGGAAGCGCTGGGTCGGTTTGATGCCATCGACATCAACATGGGCTGTCCGGCCCGGAAGGTGGTGGGCAGCGGCAACGGCGCGGCGCTGATGAAGACGCCGGACCGTGCGGTGGCCGTCATGGGAGCCGTGCGGGACGCCACGACCCTGCCTGTGCGGCTGAAGCTGCGACTGGGCTGGGACGCGGCGCACATCACCGCGCCATTCCTGGTGGAGCAGGCTGAATCAATGGGCTTTGAAAGCGTTACGCTGCACGGGCGCACCCGGGAACAGATGTACCTGGGCAGCGTCGATACGGTTGCGATCCGGACCATATGCGACGCAGTGCGCATTCCGGTGTACGCCAACGGCGGCATCACCTGTGCCGGGGATGCGCTGGCCTTCCTGCGGGATACCCACGCGGCAGGGGTCGCCATCGGCAGGGCGGCGCTGAAATCACCCTGGATATTCGAGGATATCGCGACCCTTCGCAGGGGAGGGACGGTTGCGCAGCGCCGCGCGCCCGAGCGCGTCGCGCTGCTGATCCGACTGGCCGCGCTGACCTGTGGCCATCGCCCCGAGAACGTGGCGATCTGCGAGATGCGACGCTTCTGCGGATGGATACTTGCGGGGCTGACCGGATACGAGGCGGTATTGGCCGGGCTGAACCACATCGTCACCCTTGAGGCCTTCCGGGCGCTGTTGGAAGGGTACCTCGATGACCTGGAGCAGCAGGGCGATTTGGAGCTCCATTCGGAGCTGCTGCCTGAGATGACGCTGGACACCGTTTCCCATCGCCAGGCGCGGCGCATGGCGAAATGGGCGTAATTCCAAAATAACGAACAAAGGCAGGCTGCCGAAACAGCCTGCCTTCTCCTTTGTCCCTTGACTTGCCGCCAGCAAGCCTGCGGGCCTTCGCCTTGGTATGACGAAAAATCCGCTCGCATGCTTGCATACATTTAGATTGAGATTAGTATTACATGTCAGCGTCTTCTTCGTTGTATTCGTCGGGATTTTCGTCAGAACTGTCGTCCTGCGCTTCGTCAGTGTTGGTGTTGTCGCTTGCGGAAGGGACGGCATTCGGGTTGGCGTAGCTCTGATCCGCTTCCTTCAGAACGTTCAGCGTGTCGGCGTCGAGGATGGGGTTCATCGTATCGATCAGCGCCAGTTCCATGGCGAAGGTGGAGTTGCAATAGCTCTGGAAGCTGCTGATGGCGTTGGCCGTGGCCTCGTCCAGCAAACCCGACGTGTAGGTCTCAGCCTGCAGCCAACCCAGGCTGACGAGCCGATTCTGCATGGCGGCGATTTGATCCTCAGTCAGCGCAATGCCGCTGATTTCCCCGGGATCGATACCTTCATCCGCCGAGAAAGGCTGCTTTTTCGAGTAATATTCGGCAGAGTCATCGGAATAATCCTGCTCGGGCTCCTGATAGTCGTCCTCGGGCTCCTGGTAGTCGTCCTCGGGCTCCTGGTAGTTGTCCTCGGGCTCCTGGTAGTCGTCCTCGGGCTCCTGAGCGTTCTGCTCGGGCTCGATGTACTCCTCCTGCTCAGGCTCCTGGTACGCCTCCTGAGTGACATTCTGCTGGTAGTCCTCTTCGGAATCCTGATCGTCGGACGGCTCGTCGTCATCCTCAGGCTCCTGGTATTCCTCCTCGGCATTCTGCCATTCGTCGTTGGCGTCCTCGCTGTCGTCTTCCTGAGACAATGCGTTGCTGTCGTCGCTGTCGTCGTTATCGTTGTCGTCATCGCCGGCAGCACCGGTATACAGGGCGAAGGTGACCGAACTGGTTGCGCCGTCAGCCTCGGTGCCGCCGACGGGAATGGCCGTGACGACCAGGGTGTAGACTGTGTTGGGATCCATGCCGCTGGTGTGGGCGGACAGGGAGGTAGTCTCGACCATCCGGGAATCCAGCACATTGCCGTTGGTGTCTTGCAGGTCTATCTTGTACTGGCCCACATTACCCTCCGACTGCCAGGTTATGGTCAGGATGTCACCGGAGACATAGCTGATGCCATCCCGCTCCTCCTGGACAAAATCGAGGGTGATAACCGGCGCGCTCACGCTGCTTGAATTTGATTCCCCTTCTTCGTCCTGAGCTACCCCGGTATCGGGTTCCAGGGCCTCGGGCTGCTCCGTTTCCGGCTCCAAAGTCTCGGGTTCTACCGTGGATTCTTCAGGCTTCTCATCCGGCTCCAGGGTCTCCTGATCGGTCTGTTCGGTGGGATCCGGCTCCAGGGTCTCCTGATCGGTCTGCTCGGTGGGATCCGGCTCCAGAACCTCTTCATCGGTCTGCTCGGTGCTGTTGTCGGGCTGAAGGACCTCAACATCGGTCTGCTCATTGGGATCGGGCACGAGTTCCTCGGATTCTTCAGTGGGGTCAGCCACGAGATCCTCGGGTTCCTCGGTGGGATCGGGTACAAGCTCCTCAATCGGCTCGAAGGTGGGCATCGGCTCGAGGATTTCCTCGGGCTCGTCCTCGCCATCATCCTCGTCATCCACCTCTACCTCAACTTCGATCTCCTCAACGGGCTCTTCGGTGGGTTCGGGCGTCGGCTCGGGCGTGGGATCGGGTTCGGGCAGTTCAACCTCGGGCAGCGCGAAGAGTTCAGAATTGGCACGGGCATCCCTTATGCTGCCATTCTCGGGTATGGCATACACGGTTATCGTATAGATCTCACCGGCGTTCATGGCGTCAGAGCTGATGCTGGCACTGCGGTTGGACATGGTTTCGTCCACGATCACGGCGCCGCTCTCGTCCTCGATGCGCACTTCATAGCTGCCGACTTTGCCCTCGGCGTACCAGTCGAAGGTGATGGTGCCCGGCAGCAGGTAGCGCACGCCGTTTTCAATGCGGGCCACGACGCTCATGTCGATCTCGGGCAGGCCGACGGTGTCGATCATATAGGCCTCTTCCTCGGGCTCGGTATCGATCCTGACGAAGCGGATGCTGCCCTCGGTGATGTGCCTGCGATTGCCATCGGCGGGATAGGCCCTGACGCGCAGCGTGTACACCACGTCAAAGTCCAGCGTGGTGATGGGAACGCCGGTGCTTGTCATCTGCGTGTCGTTGTCGAGATACACATTGCCCCTGGCATCGCTGACGCGGACGTTGAAGTAATCCACATCGCCTTCGACATCCCAGTCGAAGATGACATAGCCGCCGGAGCTGCCGGCCTCGGAGACGTAGTAGATGCCGCGATCCTCGTAGTCATAGTCTTCCACATAGATGTCGGGATCGCTGATATAGGTGGGCTTCACGTATTCAGGTGCGTCGTCGGAGAACAGCAACATCTGGGTGCGCACGGTGGCTACGCCGGTGGGCTTCAGGCCGACCTTTCGCTGGAACAGGGCCACGGCCTCCTTGGTTTGGCGGCCGAAGTAGCCGTCGACGGGGCCGTCGTAGTATCCCAATTCCATCAGGCGGCGCTGCAGGCGGGCGACGCGCTGGTTGCTGTCGCCTCGGCGAAGCACGATGTAGCCGGAGGCCTCGGGGGCCTGGTCGGAGAACAGCAACCGCTGCATGGCCGCGCTGGCATGGCTGGACTCCCGCAGGCCCGCCGTCCGCTGGAATACGCGCACCGCCGATGCAGTCTGGGAGGTGTAGGTGCTGCCGGGGCTGCATTCCAGATAGTACAGGTCCCTCAGGCGGTTGTTCAGCTCGCGCACGCGATAGCCGGTGTCGCCGGGATACAGATCGATATAGCTGGAGCAGTAGGCCGCCCTGTCGGAGTAGAGGCGCTTCAGTGTCTCCCGAGTGGCGGTGGTGGCCTCCGGCAGTCCGTTTTCATCCTGGAACAGCTGAATGGCCTTCAATGTGCGGGGCCCGAAGATGCCATCCGCCGCGTCGGCCAGGTAGCCCAGCTCGCGCAGGCGCTCTTGCATCTGGCGCACGCGCATACCGCGGCTGCCCCGGGCCAGCTGGCTGTAGGGGTCGTAGGCGCCCAGCTTGCCGGAGAGGATGATCCGCTGAAGCTCGGCGTCGGCCACGCCGGTCATGGCACGGCCAAGGTCGGATTGCAACAGCTGCACGGCCGCCTGGGTGCGGGGCCCGAAGATGCCGTCCACATAGTAATCGTAGTAGCCCAGGTCCTTCAGGGGCTGTTGAATGGCGCTCACGGCGTCGCCGCGGCTGCCCCTGGACAGGGTGGCGTACTGGGGGGTGGGCTTCAGCCGATCCCACGCGGTCTGCTCGCCCTTCAGCTTGAGGGTGTCGATCAGGCGCAGCATGGGCGAGGCGGTGTCGGCCTCCGATTCGAACTCGATGAACGAGAAGGTGGGCTTGGCGGTCTTGTCCGTCAGCTGGGCGTATACGTTCAGCTGGCCGCTCATGCCCTCGATGCGCAGGCCGTCCACGTTGTATTCCGCGGGCAGCTTGTAAGCCGACAGATCGGTATAGCGCTTGAACACACCCAGCGTGCCCTTGTCGATGTCCACGCGGCACACGGTGTTGTCGGCGGCCAGCATGAACAGCGACTTGCCGCTGGCAGTCAGCTGATCCTTCATCTTCACGCCGGGGGTCAGCACGACCTTCGAGGTCTTCGCGCCGGCGTCGTAGGCCTTCAGCCGAAGGGCACTGCCGGTGCGGGTGATATAATACAGGGTGTTGTTCAGCCAGGTGAAGGCGGTCACGTCGGTGTCGACCAGGCTGGTGGTGTAGTTGAAGCGGCTCTTCAGGTACAGCTCCGCGCCATCGGTCAGGTAGGCCTCGTAGCGTTCGCTGGTCGCACCGCTGCTGGGCATGCCACCGTCGTAGACTTCAAAGCGGCCCGTATCTGCCACGTACAGCATCGTGCCTGCTCCATCCACCAGTTGGACGATCAGTCCTTCCGCCGACATGTACAGCCGGTCGATGGGCTCTGTGGCGGTGTAGACCACCTCGCCCGCCAGACTGTGCAGGTCGACGCGGTTCAGCTGGGTGCGCTTGGCGCCGGTCACATAGTAGGCGGTGTCGTCGTCGGCCAGGCAGGCAGCCTTGACATCGGTGGCAATCAGGGATTCTTCAAGGCTCTGCAGGTCGACCATGTAAAGATCCTGGCTGTCCAGGAATTCGTCCGGGCTCAAATAGAGCACGCGGTAGGCGTCGATGCCCAGGACGTTGTCCGCCGTCTTGACGTTGATGGGCTCCGTCCTTCCGGGCAGGTAGAGATGCCCCTGGCCGTCGATGTAGGCGGCAAAGGCATCGCTGCGGGCGACGGGTTCGCCCTCCGCCACCGCAAAGGGGGCGGCGAGCAGGCACAGCGCCAGCAGCACGATTAACAATGCTGTTTTCTTCATGGTCCTGTCCTCCTGATGATGATAGTGCTTAGACGCGCCCCGAAGCCCCATGGTTCCCCAGGGGCCGGAGCTGCCATTATGGGTACCTCTAAAAACGCTCATCACCGTCGGGTGGCTGAATTTCAGCCATCTTCTTGCAAAAACCTTGACTGCCCGCCAGGCAGCCTGCGTCTTTTGCAAGTCAAGCCTGACTAAAATTCATCTCGCCGGACGACGCGATAGTTTTAGAGGTACCCTTATGTAGAGACGCGATCTGCGGACCCGTCCTGTGACGCGCCGCTTTCATTATTGTGGCACAATTTGCCGGAAATGTCAATTAAGGAAATACCGCACAATACAGCGGCATGCCTGACGAAACAATAACCCGCCCAGCGACTTCCATAATTATAAGGAATTATTTAAACGATGATACCGGTGCGGCCGGGGGGATTTGGAGCTTCCAGGCATGAGCCGCCCCTTTCTGCCATAGGATTATGATTGAACGGAGGCGGGTTGATGGGGGCTTTGGACAGGCTGAGGGCGCTGCTGCCTCCGGAAGCGGCTGCGCTGCTGGCAGAGCGCGGCGAAGCGGTGACCCAAGTCCGACTGCGGGCGGGCAGACCGGTGCAGGTGGATACGGACTGTGGAAGCAGCGCACTGTCCGCAACGCCACTGGAACAGGGTGCGCTGAGCGGTATACTGGCGGCGCTGATGGAGTACAGCGTCTATGCCCGACAGGAGGAGCTGGACCGGGGATATTTCACGCTGGACGACGGCAGCCGCGTGGGAGTATGCGGCAGGATGGTGGGGGAAGGGGAACGCGTCCGGATGACTGGCATCGGTTCGGCCTGCGTGCGCGTAGCAAGGCCGGTGGCAGGGTGCGCGGACGGCATTCTTCCATTTATCTTGCCAGCTGACAGAAGTCCGCGCTCCATGCTATTGCTGTCACCGCCGGGCATGGGCAAGACCACGATGCTGCGGGACATTGCACGTCAGCTTTCCGATGGGGGACTGAGCGTGGGCATTGCCGACGAGAGGCACGAGCTGGCCGCCTGTCACATGGGTCTGCCCACGCTGGATGTAGGTGTGCGAACGGATGTGATGGACGGCTGCCCCAAAGCGCTGGCAATAGCCCGGATGCTCCGTGGAATGGCGCCTCAGGTGATCGTGGCGGACGAGATCGGCGGCGAAGACGATGCCCGTGCCCTGGCTGACGCCGTGCGCTGCGGGGCGAGGATCGTAGCCTCTGCCCACGCCCTTGGGCTGGAGGCGGCACTGTGCCGTCCCAACCTGCGTACCGTGCTGGACGGGGGCATTGTGGATATCATCGCGCTGTTGGGGCCTCGTCCGGGCCTGGTGGAGGGCGTTTGGCACAGGGACCGGGGAGAGGGGGTGGCAGCCTGGAGACGCGCATAGCGCTGGCAGTCTGCGTGGTGCTGGGCGGCACACTCTGCGGCAAGGCGGCAGCGGATGCCGCACGCCGGCGGCATCGGGTGCTTTCCGTGTTGTGGGAGGATTTGCAAACCCTGCGCATCCATATGACCGGCATGCTTCAGCCCGTGCAGTGTGCGCTTGAAAGCGCTGGTTGTACGCTGATGAAGCGGGTTGCAGAGGGCATGCGCGAGGGGCGCAGCGCCTCTGAGGCCTGGCAGGTAGTGCGGCCAAGCGTCACACGCCGGGGCGGACCGGCGGACGCGTTGGCGGCGGATGACCTCATGGTCCTGGACGCGCTGTTCACCCAACTGGGCCAAAGCGGTCGGGAGGAGCAGGAGGCGTTGCTGGGCATGACGCTCGAAACGGTGAGCCGCCTTCGCGACGGAGCGCTGAAAAAGGCTGGGGAGGCGGACAGGCTCTACGTCTCTCTGGGGTTCCTGGTCGGGCTGATGCTTGCCCTGATCGTGATATGAGGTATGGATATGGACATCGATTTTGTGTTTCGCATCGCGGGCATCGGCATCATTGTCACGGTCATATCACAGCTGTTGACCCGGGCTGGTCGGGACGATATCGCTCTGCTGGCCACGCTGTCAGGGCTGGTTGTGGTGCTGATGATGGTGGTGGGAATGATCTCGGATTTCTTTGCCAGTATTCGCAGTCTGTTGCAGATCTGAGCAATGCTGAGGCATACCTGCTCGCACCGGCGGTTGATATTCTTCCCTCTGACTGCTGCCTATAAGGAGGCGCTTGCCTGTGATGCTGAAAATCACGGCGCTGTGCATCGCGACTGCGATGATCTGCGCCGCCCTGCGGGTGCAACGGCCCGAGCTGGCCACGGCGGTTTCACTTGCGGGGGGAATTGCGGCGCTGGCCATGGCCTGGTCCCAGATGGCCGGGGCCGGAACGCTGCTGAAGAGCTTTAGGCAGCTGCTGGGCCAGGACGACGACGTGACTGCCG
This sequence comes from uncultured Eubacteriales bacterium, assembly GCA_900318045.1. Taxonomy (GTDB): domain Bacteria; phylum Bacillota; class Clostridia; order Christensenellales; family Aristaeellaceae; genus UBA2862. Next base: position 48 of record ONJE01000102.1, on the reverse strand, counting down.
TGATCCTGAAGGGGGCGGGTATTGCCATCGTGTCCGAGCTGGGGACCC
>ONJE01000257.1:4192-5421 GCA_900318045.1 uncultured Eubacteriales bacterium | reverse complement strand
TCGGCCTGATCGACGGCATTCATCAAATATTCCAGGAACTCCCGATTGGTTGGACGGTGGGAAAAGTGACGGTTCAGAGTACCGCGATCATATGCGATGCCAATAGCACTGCGCATTGAGCGCTCAATTCTCGAAACGGTGGTGCCCATCCTCTGGGCGAGCTGTGCGTACAGTCCCTTTGACAGGTTGCGCAACAGCATCGCGTCATCATGGCAGTAAACTGCGGCCTCAAGGCAGTAGGCCGCGCCGTCAAGCCGTGCAGACATGCCAATCTCCTTCAGCAGTTCGAGGGTTATTGCGCCGCGGAGCCGCTGCGCTTCCGTTTCAAGGTTCTGATTGTCCGTATTCAGGACAGGCTCCTGGCGGCTGCGTCCACATTCGAGGATGAGTTCGGGCAAGGAAGAGATTTCAACGGGCTTGCATAAGAAAAAGGCAGCGCCATATCTGCAGGCGCACTGCATGCTGGCATCGGAATAAAACCGCGTGCAGACGATCACTGACGGTGCGTGACTGATGTGCTGGAATTCGTGCAGCAGGGAAATGCCATCCAAATCCGGAAGGGGGATGTCCGTCATTACAACATCGGGCTTCAGCCGCAGCGATTCCATCAACGCAGTGCGGCCATTGCAGGTGCTGCCGACGATATCGATACCCGTGCACCGCGCTATGACGCCGCGCACCCTCGCGATGAACTGCTCATCCATATCCGCGATGTAAAACCGACACTTTTTCATCGAATCTCATCTCCTGTAAACAACTTATGGTGTATATGAGCAACTTAATTGATAGTGTAATAATACATACTGTAGGACGTATTGTCAATAGGCTCATCAAAGATCGGAGATAAATATACAGTTAAGTAAAATAAATAATTCAATGGAATTCATGGATGTGGCACGCCGCCTGGAACGGGGACTTGCTGACCACTTCCATTGCCTTTGGTATTTTCAGAAGTGTATGTAGCCTCCCACGCGGCTTTCATGCGCTGCAAGTCTGGGTCCGGCTTTTCCAACAGCAGGGAATAGATCGCTTTAGCCAGCGGCGAGACCGAGTTACAGGCCTGAGCGAGCGTATTGTGATTATGGCCAACCTCCACCAGGATCGAAAAAACACCTATGTTTTGATTGTAGCGACCATCCTTGACAAGGACAGGCTTGCACAACCCGGGGGCCTCTTCGTTGATGCGCGCTTCCAAAGCCCGGGCAAAACTCAGGTTTTGCCTGTACCAG
>ONJE01000257.1:0-4166 GCA_900318045.1 uncultured Eubacteriales bacterium | reverse complement strand
ATCAACAGCATGACAGGGGCCATCTCTTCGCCGTTCCTGCTGGTGACAGATACGGGGTCCCCCTCGACATAAGCGTCCCGGTGGAGGTCGATATACAGGTCAAAGCATTCCCTGTAGTTCATCAGCGTCGCGAGGGATCGGGTATAGGCGGTGGAGAGTTCACTGCCCTCATGGTCCGTGGTGTCGTGCACCACATCAAAGCCATAGCGCCGCAAGCGGGAAGCCAGCGCTTCGCCCACCCTGACCACGCTGTGACCATGATCTGTGGTGCGCCATGCCTCCAGGGCTTCGTAAAGGTCGCCATCAACCTGTTCGTAAGCCTCGTGGGTGTGGGTATGGTAGATCAATATGCGCATATGACTGGCGTCGTCATCAGTCGGTTTGACGACCTCGATTTCTATTTTGTCATTCTGCCGTGTAGGAAGTGCGCCGGAATTGTCGGACGAGGCAAAGACCTGAGTGGTCTTTGCCTCGTCGCCCGCGCTTGCATCCACCAGGCTGGCCGTGCTCGTGCCTGGCGTTGCCTGTCGCTGTGCCATCCATCGCGTGCCCACCAGGACGAGCGTCACGATCAGGAGCAGAATGGCAAGGCCCAGCAACAGGTGGGATGCCCGAATGACCTTGAAATGAATCATGGGTTCACCTCCCGCAACACTTCACGCCCAGTATATGTGGCACGGAATCCAAACATGTGCCCTGCTCAGCGTGAATGATGTGGCGGTCTGATTTGCAAGTAAATCAATAGGTATATGCCTCGGCGACCACTTGAAACAAAACCGGAGTCCTCACATAAACCGTAAAAAAGACTGATGAATCCATGAACAATCCATAAAAATGCAGGATTGGCTTGCAAAAAAAGCAAATCTGGGTTATAATTGCAGCAGATCATACCATTTCAGCAAGTTCAAGGGAGGGATAAATCCACATGGACAACGCACAGGAATTGATCCAAAGATTGAATCACAGTGGAAAGAAACTGTCTAAAAGTCATCGACGCATTGCGGAATGCATCGTAACCCACTACGACAAGGTCGTCTTTATGACGGCCTCCAAACTTGGGGAATATGTGGGCGTTTCGGAATCCACGGTGGTGCGCTTCGCTTCGGCGTTGGGCTACAGCGGATATCCACACCTCCAAAAGGCATTGCAGGAGTTGATACGCCACCGCCTGACGGCTTCCCAGCGCTTTGAGATGACCTCGGATATGGATCACGCCCAGGTTCTGAACAAGGTGTTGAAGGCCGATATCCAGAACATACGCTCCACGCTGGATGAAATGGATATCAATGCCTTTGAGGATGCGATAGAGAAGATCATTTCAGCACGCAATATCTATGTACTGGGACTCAGGGCTTCTGCGCCCATTGCGGAATTCCTGGCCCACTACCTGCGGTTCATATTTCCAAATGTCACGGTGGTGACCTCGGGCATCAGCGACGTGTTTGAGCAGCTGTCCCGCATTGGCGAGGGAGACCTGCTGATCGGGATCTCCTTTCCGCGCTACACCGCCCGCTCCATTGAGGCGATGGAGTTTGCCCGCTCCCGGGGCGCTTCGCTGATTGCCATTACCGACGGCCCGCTTTCGCCGCTGCATGCCACGGCAGACACCTGCCTGATGGCCAAGAGCGACATGTCCTCCTTCGTGGATTCCTTTGCCGCGCCGCTGTCGCTGATCAATGCACTCATCGTCGCCCTGGGGCAGCGCAGGCGGCATGAGGTCTCACAGTACTTTGAACAGATGGAGGACATCTGGGGCAAGTACGATGTGTACCTCGCCAAGACATCCGAGTGAGATGGGGCTTCGATATGCATAACAAGTGTATAGTGGTCGGGGGCGGCGCTTCCGGCATGATGGCGGCGCTCTGCGCTGCGCGAAGCGGCGCCCGGGTGATCCTCTTGGAGCGCAACGAAAAGCTTGGGAAAAAGATGTACATCACTGGCAAGGGGCGCTGCAACGTTACCAATGCCTCGGATATGGAGCAGTACCAGCGCAATATCTTCCGGAATCCCCGATTTCTGTATGCAGCCTTTGCCCGATTGGACAATGCCGGGATGATGGCGCTGGTAGAGGATTTGGGCGTGCCGCTGAAAGTGGAACGCGGAAACCGGGTTTTCCCCGTATCCGATAAATCCAGCGATATCATCGCAGCGCTGAAACGCGCTTTGGAGCTGGAAAGCGTAGAGGTCCGGCTGAACACCCGTGTGTCGGAATTGCTGACAGAGGATGGCTGTTGCGTCGGCGTGGCGCTGGATGATGGCGACAAGCTGTACGCCGATGCCGTGATACTGGCTACCGGCGGGGTCAGCTATCCCACCACAGGCTCCACCGGCGACGGTCACAGCATGGCGAAATCTGTCGGACATGCTGTAACGGTGCTGTTGCCCGCGTTGGTGGCCATTGACACAGTCGAGAGCTGGCCCGGCACCCTCGCAGGGCTGACGCTGAAAAATGTGCAGCTGTCCGCCTGGCTGACCGGTGGCAGAAAGGAAAAGCGGATTTACAGTCAGATGGGGGAACTACTGTTTACCCATACGGGCATCTCAGGACCGCTGGCGCTGACCCTGTCGAGCCTGTTGCCAGAGGATCTTTCCACGATACGCATGGCCATCGACCTGAAGCCGGCGCTGGACGAACAGACGCTGGACGCCCGCCTGCTCCGGGATTTTAAGGAGATGTCCCGCAAACAGCTTGGCAGCGTGGTGGACGGCCTCGCACCGCGCAGCTTGGCGGAACAGCTGATGCGCCTGGCAGGATTGCCAGCGTCAATGCCAGTCAACAGCGTCACGGCCCAGCAACGCGCGGCATTGTTGAAGGTCATCAAGGGCTTGGAACTGCACCCGAAGGCCCTTGGCGGCTTTAATGAGGCCATCATCACCCGGGGCGGCATAAACGTGAAGGAAATCAACCCCTCCACCATGCAAAGCAAGTTGATAAAGAACCTGTACTTCTGTGGCGAGCTGATGGACGTGGATGCCGCCACTGGCGGTTACAACCTTCAAATCGCCTTCTCCACCGGCGCTTTGGCGGGCTCAAGCGCCGCGACTGCAATGGAACAATAGCAGAACAGACCATAGTTTACATAAAACCGACCCTCGCTGACGAGGGTCGGTTTTATGTTCGGGCTGGTTATGTGCGCAATGGCGCTTATTTCAGCCTTTCAAAATCCGCTGCACCATGTTTGCACAGTGGGCAGATGAAGTCCGCGGGCAGATCCTCACCCTCGTATACATAGCCACAGATCTTGCACACCCAGCCCACCTTCTTCTCGGCAGGCGCCTGGGGCTTCGGCTTGATGTTGGCGAAGTAGTAGGCATAAGTGACGGAGGGCACATTGGAGAGTACCTGGGCTTCTGTAACATCCGCTACGAATAAGGTGTGAGTGCCGTAGTCATGGGCCTCGACCACCTTGCCGGAGATGAAGGCATTGGTGCAACCGGTGATGAAAACCAGATTGTTCCTGCTGCGGGGGAAGCCGCTGCCAGGGAATTTGTTCACATCCCGGCCGCTCTGGAAGCCATAGTATTTGAAGATGTCGAACGGCGCGTCGATGGACAGTATGGACACATTGAAAACGCCCGTCTTCAGGATCATGTCGTGGGTGAAATTGCCCTTGTTCACCGCGATGCTGATGCGGTTGGGATTGCTGGTCAACTGGGCCGCGGTGTTGATGATGCAGCCGTTGTCCTTATCGCCGTCCCGTGCGGTAAGCACGAACAGGCCGTAGGACAGCTTGAACATGGCGTTGGGCTCAATGGTCTCACTGGGTTTGTGCTCGATGACCTCAGGCTTGGGCATGGTCTCCAGAATCGCTGCAACCAGCTCGTCCACCTCGGAAAGCTGGCTTTCCTTCAGCGATGACTTGACGGTCACGCCATGTTCCAAGATGGTGGTGTTCTTGAGCCTGCCCAGCAGCTCGCGCATCAGGCCGCCAGCGGTAGGCGCCCAGCTGCCATTCTCAACGAGGGCGATGGTGCGGTTTTGCAGGTTGTGGGCAACGATGTCGTGCAGGGCATTTTCCATGTTCACAAAGATGCCCGCGTTATATGTGGTGGAGCAGAACACAATGTGGCTGACCCGGAAAGCTTCGGACACGATCACCGAGGGGTGGGTAACGGACACGTCGTACATCTTCACGTTGCGCACGCCGGCGTCGGCCAGCTTCGAG
>ONJE01000056.1 GCA_900318045.1 uncultured Eubacteriales bacterium | reverse complement strand
CTGAAAACTCTCCACCGGAGAGTTTTCCGGGCGCTCGAACCACTGAAAACGCTCCACTGGAGCGTTTTTCGGGCGCTCGATGTCCCTGTTCCCTTTGATCTACCCTTGGCGATTCCGCCATTGCCTAGAAAAAATTATAAAGCAAAAGACCAGTCACCTGGTCTTTTGCTTTGCGGGTTTCTTCGTTTCTTCCGGGTGGAATTCGGCGTTGTATTGGTCGATCATGGCCGCCTGGCCGTTGCTGCGCAAGCCGTGGTGGGTCAGCTGGCGAATCACGTCGTACAGCACGGCCATCAGGGGCACGCCCACGATCATGCCGCTGATGCCCCACAGCCCGCCGAACAGCAATATTGCAAACATCACCCACAGGCCGGACAGGCCGGTGGTGTTGCCCAGTATGCGGGGGCCGATGATATTGCCGTCCAGCTGTTGCAGCAGGATGATGAACACCAGGAACATCAGGCAGTGCATGGGGCTCTCCAGCAGCAGCAGCAGCGCGCAGGGAATCGCGCCCATGTAGGGGCCGAAGAAGGGGATGATGTTGGTTATGCCCACGATCACGGCGATCAGTTCCGGCGAGCCGAAGCCCATCAACAGACAGCCGATGTAGCACAGCACGCCCACGATGGCCGAATCCAGCAGCTTGCCCATGAAAAAGCCGTTGAACATGCGGTCGGCGAACTTCACCTCTTTCTCCACCCAGTCGGCCCAGGCGGGCTTCAGCAGGCCGTGCAGCAGCAGCCTGGCCTGGGCGGCCAGCTGGCGGCGGCGGGCCAGCAGGTAGACGGCAATGATAATGCCCAGCATCAGGTTGCTCACCACCCCCGCCACGCCGGCGGCGCCGGTGAGCAGCGACTTGGTGATGTCAGGCAGCGCCGCGATGCGCAGGCGCAGCTGGGTCATCAGCGAGCGGGTGACGGCGGGGAGCCCGGATTTCAGGAATTCGGTGAGTTTGATGTGCCAGTCGATGCCGATGCCTTCCAGCCACTGGCCCCATTCGGGGTGGTCCTCCAGCAGCTTCGCCAGCGTTGCCCGCGCATTCTCAAGCTGCTCGGGGAGCACACGACCCAACTGTTGGATGCTCTTGACCAGCTGGGGGACGATCAGCAGTATCACCGACAAAACGATGAGCAGCAGTATCAACAGCGAAAGTACGATGGACAGCACCCGGCCCGCCCGGGTGTTTTCGCGCTTGAATTGCTTGGCAAACAGCCCCTCAAGCTTGCGACACAGCGGCGTGACCAGGTAGGCGATCACAGCGCCGTATATAAAGGGCTTCAGAATCTTTCCGATGACACCGAAAGCCTGTTGGACGCCCTTTGGGTTGGACAGGAGGAAATAACACAGGAGCGTGAACAGCGCAATGGCGCAGCCGGCGAATATCAGTTTGACGTAGCGCTCGTTTTTTGGGTTTTTCATGGGTGCCTCCGAGTATGTCCGGGTCCTGTCGGGAGATTTGCGCGGGAGTTTTTTAGTGGTTGGTGGTTAGTGGTTAGTGGTTGGTGGTTAGTGGTTAGTGGTTAGTGGTTGGTGGTTGGTGGTTAGTGGTTGGTGGTTGGTGGTTGGTGGTTGGTGGTTAGTGGCTAGTGGTTAGTGGTTGGTGGTTAGTGGTTGGTGGTTAGTGGTTAGTGGTTGGTGGTTGGTGGCGGATCAAATCCCTTCGGGATTTGTTTGACTCAATGGAAACGACAGGGGTTTTTCAGGCTTTTCAGGCCATATACATCAAAGAAATCCGTGAGGATTTCTACCTTAACCATCAGGTTCTGAATTGTCGCACCGCGACAATTCAGAATTTGCCTCCCTCGTCATTCATCCGGTTCAGCAGCCCATAGGTGTTCTGGTAGGTCTCCCGGCGCCCCTCTTCCAGCAGCGCTTGCAGGCTGCGGGCGGTTTCGGGGTCGTTCAGCAGGTCTTTGAGCCAGGGGGGATAGTGGCCGCCGCACTCGGGCAGCACCTCGTCGGTGAATTCCCGCAGCGTCTTGCCCCGGCGGTAGCTGCGGCCCACGCTGTCGGTGGCGGCGTCCATGCAGTCGGCGCACAGCACGATGTCGATGATGGGCTTGACGGGGCTGGACGTGGTGTCGAAATCCTCGGGGTAACCCCGGGAGTTGTCGTACCAGCGGTGGTGGCCCAGGGCGATGTCCCGGTAGGCTCGGGTGGAACCGTAGCGGCTCAGCATCTCATAGCCGGTGCGGGGGTGGGTGCGGATCAGCTCGAATTCGGTGTCGAACAGGTTGCGCCCGTAGACGAATATGGTGTCGATGATGGCCAGCTTGCCCACGTCGTGGCACCGGGCCGCGTGGAAGGTGTAGTCCGTCAGCGCCTTCCTGTTTTTGACCACGTCCGAGGCGCTTTCGCACTCCGGAGCGCCCACCAGCCACTGGGGCGCGCGGTCGATCAGCCGCTGGCACAGGAACACCGACAGCTTCGCCACCATCATCGAGTGGACATAAGTGGGCGGATGCAGCGCGGCGAGGCACTCCAGGGCCATCTCGTCGAAGGACAGGCCGCCGGGAACCTCGATGAAGCGCTCGATGATGCTCTGGCAGAATTCCAGCATCGACGACAGGCTGCCGCTGTTGGGCATGTGGATGGCGTAGCGGATCATCTCGCGGTAGAAGATGTCCAGCCGCCGCACGTCGTCCGGGGTCAGGTGGTCCCGGTCCAGCTGGCAGATGGCCTCCAGGGGCAATTGGAGGTTGTCGTAGATGCCGTTCAGGTCGTAGCGGTGGGGGTCGCGCTGCTCGTACAGGGCGATCAGGCCGTCGTGGCAGGCTTCGTAGCTGATGCGTCCGGCCAGGTAGCGGTTGCGCAGCACCAGCATCCGCACCTGCTTTTCGTTGTCGTATTTGCCGAAGTATTCCGGGTCGCTGGCCCACAGGCGGGAGAAGGCCTCGGTGCGGTCGCATATGGTGGCAAGGTCCGCCCCGGCGAAGCCCCGCTCGTTGCAGCAGTCGGTGACCTTGGCGTAGTAGTTCAGCACCCGGTAGCGGAAGTAGCGCCAGTTGTAGTCGGGTATCAGGCTGTGATAGAAGGGATCGTCCGCCAGGGCCAGCATCCGCTCCAGGAGTTCAAGCTCCGGGTTCGGCCCGTCCCCGCAGGGCAGGCCCTCGTAGAACACGGCCATGTACCGCGCGTCCGTCAGCGCGATCCGGCGGCTGTCGTCGTCCAGCGCCCTGAATTTTTCCGGCGCCAGGTATTCCATGAACCGTGCGCCGATCTCCAGTCCCTCCCGGCGGAAGCGGTCGGCGATCTCCGGGCAGGCGTGGACCCGGCCCAGCATCAGCATCAGGGCATAGCAGGCGTCCATCCGCATGTCCAGGTGGCGGATGGTGGCGGCCGTGTCTTCGTGGGTGGCAGCGTCCTTCAACAGCCGGTCCGAGATCAGCGACACGATGGGCAGGTCCAGGTTTTCCACGCTGGTGGCGGACAGAAGCGCCTCGCTCAGGGCGATCAGGTTCTCGATCTGCCCCCCGGTCAGCGGTTGCCGGGAGAACAGCACCGGGAACAGCTCGGCATCCAGAAAGGCCCGGTTCTCGGCGGAGAGCCGCCCGATGCGGGTGAAATTCTGGCGCAGCAGGTCGCTGTACAGCCCGGCGTCGCCGATGCCCTGCAATGAGGGCGAGGACAGGCGGCGGATCTTCTCCAGGCGCTCGATGTATCCGGCGCGGTTCAGTTCGTTGGAATTGGTCATTTCGGCAACCTGTTTCTTTTGTATTGGGAATGATTGGGAAATCTTCTGATACATCCATTATTGTAGCATATTTGCGGGCGGGGGGCAACAGGAAAAAATGAGTCACGGGGACAGGTTCCGTGACTCATTGGCCTGTGGGCGTGAGTCGGGGAACCTGTCCCCGTGACTCATGCCCGCTGAACGATATTGCGGTCCAGGCCTGTCAGCCGCGCGATCTGGCGCACCGACAGGCCCGCCGCTTTGGCCCGGGCGATGCAGTCGTTTCGCTGCTTCAACGGGTATTCGGCGATTTGGGTGGGGTGATCCGTCTGGCTGATGCGGCAGAGCAGCCTGTGCGCGTCCTCATCGTTGACGGGTGGGCGGTTGTCCGCTTCAAAGCCGTCCTTCGAGGCGGGCGTCTCCAGGAATTCCAGCAGGGCCTGGCGGTTTCCGACGACATCGCACAGCGTCTGTGTGATGCAGGGGCCCGTGCCGGACGCGGTATCGCGCCAGCTGCTCCACGGGTAATCCCTTGCGCTGCAAATCCCGGCCTTCTGGGGGTTTTGCAGGATGTAACGCGCGGCCGTCAGCAGGTATTCGTCCGTTTCCACGGCCTCGCTCCTGTAGCGCTCCTGGAACAGATGGCCGACGCGATCGTATTTCCGGTTGAAGTAATAGACGTAGCTGGCGGCGATTTGCTTGATGAATACGGACAGGTTGTCGCCCGCGTTCAGCAACAGATGGACGTGATTGTCCATCAGGCAGTAGGCGACGATCCCGATGCCGTCCTCCCGTGCAAACCTCAGCAGCGTGTCCAGAAACCGTGCGCGATCTTCGTCGTCATGGAATATCTCCAGCCGATTGACGCCGCGCAGAATGACATGGTAGTGACCGCTTTCGCTGTGCTTTCTGGCGCTCCTGGGCATGATAACTCACCTCGCGGCTATTGTAGCACAGGACGGGAAATGAGTCAAGGAACCTGTCCCCGTGACTCATTGGTTCCGTCAATACTCCGTCCGCGCCTCGAACACCTGTTGCACCTTGCCGGTGAGGATGACGGTCCGGTCGGTGACGCGCACGTACAGCTTGCCGCCGGGGACCTGGACGAGTATGTCGGTGTCCTTCGGGCTCAGGCCGTTTTCCACCGCGGCGGCGGCGGCGGCGCAGGCGCCGGTGCCGCAGGCCATGGTCTCGCCGCTGCCCCGCTCGAAGCAGCGCATCCGCAGGGTGGTGGGGTTGACCACGCGGACGAACTCGGCGTTCACCCGCTCGGGGAACAGGGGGTCGTTTTCAAACCGCGGGCCGAGGGTTTGCAGGTCCAGGGCGTCCACATGGTCGGTGAACACCACGCAGTGGGGGTTGCCCATGGACACGCAGGTGACGGTGTAGTCCGCGCCGCCGATGGTGGCCTTCACGCCGACGGCCCGATCTCCGGGCAGGTTGCAGGGCACCGCCTTCGGGTCAAAGGACGCGGGGCCCATGTCCACGGCCACCGACGACACCTTGCCGTAGCGGGTGAACAGGTGCAGCGCCTTCACGCCGCCCACGGTCTCAACGGTGATGTCCTGCCCCACGACGATGCCCCGGTCGTACAGGTACTTGCCCACGCAGCGCAGGGCGTTGCCGCCCATGCCGCCCTCGGTGCCGTCCCGGTTGAACTGGCGCATCTTCGCGTCGGCCAGGCCGCTTCTCTCGATCAGGGTCAGGCCCTCGGCGCCCACGCCGTAGTGCTGTTCGCACAGCCGCACGGCCAGGCTCTCGGGGCAGGCGATGTCGCCGTCCATGTTGTCGATCAGTATGTAGTCGTTGCCGGCGGCCTGCATCTTCACGAAGCGCAGGGCCTCGTGCCCGGCGCGCATGTGGTTGATGTCGACCAGCTCGGTGTTCTGCTGGCTGTAGCGGGAGAGCAGTATGTCGGCCAGCGCCCGGGCCGTGTCCAGCGACGTGAAGCAGGCGATGCCCAATCCCAGCGCCCGGCGGTGCAGGGCGATGTAGTCCTCCACGGTGCTGTCCATCAGCGCGCCGGTGTAGATGATGTAGTTGATCTTGCCGCTCTCCAGCAGCTCGAAGGCGTGGTCGCTCTGGCGGATGCCGGGGATGGTGGTCACGGGAAGGTCCAGCGTGGCGATGGCGGCGGCAGTGCCCTCGGTGGCGTACAGCGCGCAGCCCAGGTCGCTGAAGCGGCGGGCCACGTCCACCACCTCGGGGTAGTCATGCTCGTCCACGCTCAGGAATACGCCGGCCTTCGTTCCGGGCTGCGGAAGCTTGATGCCCGAAGAGATCAGGCCCTTGAACAGCGCCTCGGCGAGGTTCTTGCCCAGGCCAAGCACCTCGCCGGTGCTCTTCATCTCCGGGCCGAGGTAGCTGTTGGCGTCGTTCAGCTTCTCAAACGAGAACACGGGCACCTTCACCGCGCAGTAGGGCGGGGTCTTGTACAGGCCGGTGCCGAAGCCCATGCCCTTCAGCGGTTCGCCGGTCATGACCCGGCTGGCGATGTCCACCATGGGCACATTCGTGACCTTGCTGATGTAGGGGATGGTGCGGGAGGCACGGGGGTTCACCTCGATCACGTACAGCTGTCCCTGCCACACCAGGTATTGTATGTTGACCAGGCCCTTCGTGCCCAGGGCCAGGGCCAGCTTTTCGCTGCTCTTTACGACGGTGTCCATCATGGCGTCGTCCAGCGAGAAGGGCGGGTACACGGCGATGGAGTCGCCGCTGTGCACGCCGGCCCGCTCCACGTGCTGCATGATGCCGGGGATCAGCACGTCCGTGCCGTCGGAGATCACGTCCACCTCCAGCTCGATGCCGGACATGTACTTGTCGATCAGTACCGGGTTTTCGATGCCGCCCGCCAATATGCGGTTCATGTACACGGCCACGTCATGGTCGCTGTGGGCGATGGTCATGTTCTGGCCGCCGATGACGTAGCTGGGCCGCAGCAGCACCGGGTAGCCCAGGGCGTTCGCGGCCTCGATGGCCTCGTCGAGCGTCCGGACGCTCATGCCCCTGGGGCGGCGGATGGCGAACTGCTCCAGCAGCGCGTCGAAGCGCTCCCGGTCCTCGGCGATGTCGATGCCCTCGGCGCTGGTGCCCAGTATGGGGATGCCGGAGCGGTCCAGGTGCTGGGTCAGCTTGATGGCGGTCTGCCCGCCGAAGGCCACCACCACGCCCACGGGCTTCTCCACCTCGATGATGCGCATGACATCCTCGTCGGTCAGCGGCTCGAAGTACAGCCGGTCGGCGGTGTCGTAGTCGGTGGAGACGGTCTCGGGGTTGTTGTTGATGATGGCCACGTCGTAGCCCAGCTGCTTCAGCGTCCACACGCAGTGCACCGAGGAGTAGTCGAACTCGATGCCCTGGCCGATGCGGATGGGGCCGGAGCCGAGGACGATGATCACGGGCTTGCCGCTTCGCGGGAAGCTCCGGGAGTCGCAGACCGCATCGAAGGTCTCGTAGAAATAGGGGGTCTCGGCGTCGAACTCGGCGGCGCAGGTGTCCACCATCTTATAGGTGGAGTGGACTTCAGGCAGGTCCGCCCGCCCGGAGATGCGCGCCAGGGCCGCGTCGGGGTAGCCCAGCTTCTTGCCGAGCAGGTAGTCTTCATCGGAAAGGCCCCCGGCGATGCGGTTTTCGTAGTCCGCCAGGTTTTTGATCCTGTTCAGGAACCACCTGTCAATTTGCGTGATGTCGTGGATCTCGTCGATGGAAACCCCCGCCTTGATGGCTTCGAATACGGTGAAGATGCGGTTGTCGTCCCGGTCGGCCAGGCGCTCCCGCACGGGCCGGTCGCCGTGGTAGGGCCTGTTCAGCGTGTCCAGCTTGATCTCCGCGCCCCGCACGGCCTTCATCAGGCCCATTTCGAAGCTCGGGGCGATGGACATGACCTCGCCGGTGGCCTTCATCTGGGTGCCCAGCTTCCGGGAGGCGTGGGTGAACTTGTCGAAGGGCCACTTGGGGAATTTGACCACGATGTAGTCCACCGAGGGCTCGAAGCAGGCGCAGGTCTTGCCGGTGATCTCGTTCTTGATTTCGTCCAGCCGGTAGCCCAGGGCAATCTGGGTGGTGACCTTCGCGATGGGATAGCCGGTGGCCTTGCTGGCCAGGGCGGACGAGCGGCTGACCCGGGGGTTGACCTCGATGACGGCGTACCTGAAGCTGGTGGGATCGAGGGCGAACTGGCAGTTGCAGCCGCCCACGATGCCCAGGGCGTTGACGATGTTCAGCGACGCGCTGCGCAGCATCTGGTATTCCCTGTTGGACAGGGTCAGCGCCGGGGCCACGACGATGGAATCGCCGGTGTGGATGCCCACGGGGTCCACGTTCTCCATGCTGCAAACCGCAATGGCGTTGCCGGTGGCGTCGCGCATGGTTTCGAACTCGATCTCCTTCCATCCGGCGATGTACTTCTCCACCAATATCTGGGTGATGGGGGAGGCGTCCAGCCCGGTGCGGGCCGCGGCATGCATCTGTTCCTCATTATAGGCCACGCCGCCGCCGGTGCCGCCCAGGGTGAAGGCGGGGCGGATGATGACGGGGTAGCCGATTTCGTCCGCGATGCGCAGGGCGGTTTCCACGTCTTCGGCGATATCCGAAGGGATGACCGGCTCGCCGATCTCCTCCATGGTGTCCTTGAACAGCTGGCGATCCTCGGCCTTGTCGATGGCCTCCACGTTGGTGCCGATCAGCTTGACGCCGTGGGCCTCCAGAAAGCCCTCCTTGTCCAGCTGCATGGCCAGGGTCAGGCCGGTCTGGCCACCCAGCCCCGCCAGCATGCTGTCGGGCTTCTCCTTTTCGATGATGCGCTTGACGGTCTCCACCGTCAGCGGCTCCAGGTAGATTTCGTCCGCCAGGGCTTTGTCGGTCATGATGGTGGCCGGGTTGCTGTTCACCAGCACCACGTTCACCCCCGCCGCCTTCAGCACCCGGCAGGCCTGGGCCCCGGCATAGTCAAACTCCGCCGCCTGCCCGATGACGATGGGGCCGGAGCCGATCATGAGGACCTTTTTGATGGATTTATTCAGTGGCATATCATTACTTCCTTTTATCGGAATAGGGAACAGGGAACAGGGAACAGGGAACAGGAATAGTGGCTGCCGCAGGGACTATGCCTTTGCGGGGGCAGCGTTGCGCTGCCAGCCGGATTCAACGATGGAGTTGTGCTGGAATGGTGCTGTAATGGCGTTCCTATATCGTATAACCCACCGTCGCGGGAGATGAGGAGCAGTATAACCGCGATGATTTGTGCGCGGCATTCCCTGTTCCCTATTCCCTGTTCCCTGTTCCCTTGTTCCCCATCATCTCGACAAACCGGTCGAACAAGACCGACGTGTCCCTCGGGCCGGCGCAGGCTTCGGGGTGGAACTGGACGGAGAAGGCGTTCAGGGAGGGATAATCGATGCCCTCGCAGGTGCCGTCGTTGGCGTTGACGAAGCGCAGCTGTGCGCCCTCGGGCAGGCTCTCCGACACCACCGCGTAGCCGTGGTTCTGGCTGGTGATGTAGGTATGGCCGGTCTGGCGGTCGGTCACGGGCTGGTTGCCGCCCCGGTGGCCGTACTTCAGTTTCACGGTCTGCCCGCCGGCAGCCAGCGCCATCATCTGGTGGCCCAGGCACAGCCCGAACATGGGCGCCTTGCCCAGCAGCTTTGCGATTTCCGCGATGCAGGCGGTGTTCTCCGCCGGGTCGCCGGGGCCGTTGGAGAGCATCACGCCGTCGGGGCGCGCGGCGAGGATGTCCTGGGCCGGGGTGGTGGGGGGCACCACGGTCACGTCGCAGCCCCGGGCGTTCAGCTCCCGGATGATGTTGCGCTTGGTGCCGTAGTCCACCAGCGTCACCGTGCACTTTTTCTTTCCCGTGGCGGGATAAAAGGCCTGCGCCTTCGCGCACACCTCGGCCACGCCGCCGCGAATACTCAGCGCCTTCAGCGGGGCGAGATCCTGGGGCACGCGGTCCGAAATCATGGCGTTCATCACGCCCTTTTGGCGGATGTGCTGTGTGACGGCGCGGGTGTCGATGCCGCAGATGCCGGGAATGCCCTGCGCCTTCAGGAACGCGTCAAGCGTGTACTGGCTGCGGAAGTTGCTGGGCTCGGGGCACCACTCGCGCACCACGTAGCCCCGGCAGGCGCATTCGCCTTCGAAGTCTTCCTCAATGATGCCGTAGTTGCCCACCGAGGGAAAGGTCTGCATGATGATCTGGCCCCAGTAGCTGGGGTCGGTCAGCGTTTCGATGTAGCCCACCACGCCGGTGTTGAACACCAGCTCGCCGAGGGCTTCGGTATCCGCGCCGAAGGGCTTCGGTATCCGCGCCGAAGCCCTCGCCGGTGTAGACCGTGCCGTCGGAGAGGATGAGATAGCGTTTGGACATGATGTATTCACCTCGTTGAAGGTAGGGGTTAAATCAGAATTGAGTGATTAGTGGCTAGTGGCTAGTTGCCAGTGGTGGTACAAATCCCTACGGGATTTGTTTGATTCAAGGGGAACGGCAGAGGTTTCAACGTTTCTCGATCTTTTTAATCAAAGAAATCCGTAAGGATTTCTTCCTCCACTAGCCACTGATCACTGGCCACTAGCCACTCAAATTCTGATTTGTCGCTCTGCGATAAATCAGAATTTACAGCGTCGCCGCCATCACGGCCTTGATGGTGTGCATCCGGTTTTCGGCCTCGTCGAACACGATGGAC
>ONJE01000080.1 GCA_900318045.1 uncultured Eubacteriales bacterium | reverse complement strand
GGCGGCCGCGCGCAGGTGAAGCTGCCTGCCCTCAGCTGGAACGTCATCCGCTTCGAAAAGGCGTAAAATCAGATCGGGAAGACGGGCGGGGTGTCCGCCTTCCCGATAACGCATAAGGAGAACGGCCATGAATCAAACCAACTACACCCATACCGCATGGAACACGCCCTTCATCGCCCAGCGCGCCGACCCCTATGTATTGAACCAGGGCGGGAAGTGGTATTTTACCGCCTCTGTGCCGGAGTATGACCGCATTGCGCTTCGGGCCGCGGATTCGCTGGAGGACCTGCGCGACGCGGCGGAGACCGTCGTCTGGCACGCACATGAAAGCGGAGACATGAGCCAGCACATCTGGGCCCCGGAGCTGCGCTTCCTGGACGGACGGTGGTACATCTACTTCGCGGCCAGCCGCAAGGACGACATTTGGGCGCTGCGCCCATGGGTGCTGCGCTGCGAGGGCGACGACCCCATGAAGGACCCCTGGGTGGAGTGCGGCATGCTGAAGCGGGCCGATGGGGATGAATTCAGCTTCACTGATTTCTCGCTGGATATGACGGTGTTCGACCATGGCGGTCGGCGCTACTGCGTTTGGGCTGAGAAGGTGAGCGTGGGCCGAAAGATATCCAACCTCTACATCGCCGAGATGGCCGACCCGCTGATGCTGAAAACGCCCCAGATGTTGCTGACCTCGCCCTCCTACGCCTGGGAGCGCCACGGATTTTGGGTGAACGAGGGTCCGACCTTCGTCGCCCATGGGGACCGGGTGTACCTGACTTTTTCCGCCAGCGACACCAGCCCCGCCTATTGCATGGGGCTGCTGTGGGCCGACGCGAACGCCGACCTGATGGACATCTCAGCCTGGCACAAGGTGAACCATCCCGTGTTCTCCACCGATGCGGAAAAAGGGTTGTTCGGTCCCGGCCACAACACCTTCTTTACAGATGGGGCAGGGGAGGTCTATACTGCCTATCATGCCCGACCCTATGATGAAATCATCGGCGACCCGCTGTACGACCCCAACCGCCATTGTTACATCATGAAGGTGCCGTTCGTTGACGGGCAGCCGGTGTTCAGCACAGACAACCAGTGTTATCAGAACCAGGCATAAGCAATCACGTGAAAGGATGGAAAGGCTGAATGAAAAAGCTCTACTTTATCCCCGGTTCCCAGGATCTCTACGGCGCGGAATGCCTGCGCCAGGTGGCGGAGAACTGCAAGCATATGGTGAAGTTCTTCAACGAAAAGCTGGGCGACACCGTCGCCTTCGAGCTGCTGCCCACGGTGGAGACCTCCCGCATCTGCGTGGAGGACATGCGCCGTGCCATGAACGACGACGACTGCGTGGGCGTCATCACCTGGATGCACACCTTCTCGCCCGCCAAGATGTGGATCAAGGGCCTGCAGATCCTGCGCAAGCCCCTGTTGCACCTGCACACCCAGGCCAATGAAAAGCTGCCCTATGATCAGATTGACATGGATTTCATGAACCTGAACCAGGCCGCCCACGGCGACCGGGAGTACGGCTTTATACTGGCCAAGCTGCGCATCCCCCACGAGGTGGTGGCGGGCTACTACGAGCACGAGGATGTGCTGGCGGGCATTCGCCGCTTTGCCCAGGTTGCCAAGGCCATCGACTATTCCCGCAACCTGCGGGTGGCCACCTTCGGCAACAACATGCGGGACGTGGCCGTCACCGATGGCAATCGCCTGGAGGCCGAGATCAAATACGGCTGGGAGATCAAATACTGGGGCATCGGTGAGATCGCGAAGTTGGCCGACGAGGTGACCGCCGCCGAGGCCGCCGCCAAGCTGGAGGAGTACACCGCGAAATACGTGATGGATACCGACAAGCTCGACGCGGTGCTGGAGCAGGCAAAATATGAAATTGCCTTCGAGAAGTTCATGGAGAAGAACGGCTGCCACGCCTTCACCGACACCTTCCAAAACCTGTTCGGACTGAAGCAACTGCCAGGTATCGCTGCCCAGAACCTGATGGCCAAGGGCGTTGGCTTTGGCCCCGAGGGTGACTACAAGATCTCCGCCTTTTCCGCGGTGCTGATGAAGATGGCCGAGGGCCGAAAGGGCGCCACGGGCTTCATTGAGGACTACACCTACGACCTGACCCCCGGCCAGGAGCTGGAGCTGGCCAGCCACATGCTGGAGGTGCCCGCTTCCTTTGCAGCCACCCAGCCGAAGATCCAGGTGCATCCGCTGGGAATCGGCGGCAAGGATGACCCCGCCCGACTGGTGTTCGACTCCGTAACCGGCGACGGCATACAGGTCACGTTGGTGGATCTGGGCGACCACTTCCGCATCATCTGCGCCGACATCGAGCTGGTGAAGGTGCCCCATCCGATGCCGAAGTTGCCCGTGGCACAGATCATGTACCGCCACAAGCCCAACTTTGCCATTGGCACCGCGGCCTGGTGTTATGCCGGTGGCGCGCACCACAGCGTTGTGTCCACTGCGCTGACCAGGGAGGATATCGCCATGTTCGCTCACCTGCCCGGCACCGAGCTGATCGTCATTGGCGACGACACCACCGAGGCCGACCTGGGGAAGATCAGGTACTGAGGCACTGTTCAGAAAAGATGTTGTCCCTGATAAACTCCCTCAGTCTGGCCTGACGGCCAGCCAGCCCCCTCAGGGAGGGGGCCTGAGCAGGAGCTTGTAAGGCGCATTCTCACACCAAAAGGCTCCCTCCCTGAGGGAGCTGGCACGCGAAGCGTGACTGAGGGAGTTTACGCTGAGCAGTAGCGAAATGATTTGAACATTCTGCTTGTCTGAATCTCCATATGCAGCGTTGTCGTCGGTCAACGATGCCCCGCATCGCCTCCCTCCTCCGCCTTGCATATGAAGATCTATCCTGCGCATAATTGTTCAACGCATTTCTTCACAGCGCCTGAGCAAGCTGATATACAATCAAAGACAACCGGGGACAGGTGGAAGCATCGCCTGTCCCCGTCCATTTCAAATCGGGGAGGAACGGCGCATGTCATGCTATCTGTTTGTGCATTTCAGAGAAAAGACGACGCCCGACGGCGAACAGGTGTACTTTGCCCTCAGCCGGGACGGCTTTCACTGGGAGGCGCTGAACGGCGGCCAGCCTGTGCTGTGGGCCTACTACGGCGATCACGGCGTTCGCGACATGACCATCGTGCGGGATCACCGCACGGGGCGCATACATATTTTCGCCACGGACCTTTCGCTGGCCTACGGTATGCGGGGGAAGTACGCCCATGACTGGGAGAACATCTCCAGGCATGGCAGCAAGTGCCTGGCCCATTGGGTATCGGAGGATCTTGTTCACTGGTCGGAGGAGCAGTTGATTCCCTTGGGCGGCGATCAATTCGGTTGCCTGTGGGCGCCGGATGTGATCTATGAACAGGAGACGGGGGATTACCTGCTGCACTTTTCGGCCTCCCACAGTGAAAACGGCTTTGGCCCCAAGGCCATCTACTACTGCCGCACCCGGGATTTTGAGCGCTATTCAGAACCCCGGCTGCTGTATCGCAAGCCGGACAGCGGCTGCATCGATTCGGCGATGTACCGGGAGGCCGGGCACTATTACTTGTTTGTCAAGAGCGAGGCGAACCCCCGGACGATGATAGAGCTGGCGGGGGAGAGGGCGACGGGGCCGTTCCATCGGATCGCGGGATTCGATGATTCGATGAAGGCGGTGGAAGCCGGTAACTATGAGGCCCCCACCGCGGTGCGCCTGGAGGACGGACGCTGGTGCCTGTTCATCGATTATTACGGTCGGCCCGGAAGGGTTCAGGGCTATGTGCCCTTCCTGGCGGATGCGCTTGAAGGCGGTCGCTTTGCGCGCAGTGACGCCGCCTTCAGCTTTCCCTATGGCTTCAAGCACGGCACGATACTTACGTCGTCGGTCAACGTGCCCCGGCACGCCTCCCTCCTCCGCCTTGCACTGACGAATTCATTCGGCGCATTCTGTACGAATAATTTATGCACAGTCCCTTATGAAATTTACTGAAAGCCCCTGTTGCGCAATGCGGAAAGATATGTATAATGGTATGGTAGATCGGAGGCACATCCACAGACAAAGAAATTGCATGCGAAGGGGAATAAACATGAATAAGAACATTTTCAGACGGTTTGCCCTCATCCTGATCTGTGCGCTGCTCACCGCTGCCTGCGGTGCCTTTGCGGAGCCCGCGCTTTCCCCCGATGAATCGGGCGGGGTTTCCAAATACGCCGACCCGGAAAACTGGGCGTATTATGGCGTCGGTGAGGACAAGGACGCCGATATCTTCATCGTCGCGCCGACGGTCGATATGAAAAGCGAGTACAACATGGTCGTCGACGACAAGAATAAATCCCGGCTTACCCGCGCGCTGAATATGCAGAAGGATATCTATGAGGACAACCTCAGGATGTTCTCCCCGTATTACGCCCAGATTTCCTTCAAGGCCTATTCCCTGACCGACGCCGAGCGCGAGCCCTATATGGACATTGCCTACAGCGATCTGTCTGAGGCGTTCAGTTATTATCTGGCCCATGAAAACCAGGGCAGGCCCATTGTGCTGTTTGGCTATTCCCAGGGCGGGTATTACATCTACCGCCTGTTGAAGGATTTTTTCGGCGACGCGGCGCTGTATCAACAGCTCGTCGCGGCTTATGCCATCGGCTGGGGCTGTTCCCCTGAGGAGGCGGAGCGGTATGCGCAGATCGTGCCCGCCGTCGGGGAGGACGACATCGGCTGCGTGGTCAGCTATGACGCGGAGGCGCCGGATGTCGCGGAAACCCTGATCGTGCCCAGGGGTGAACGGCGCTTTGCCATCAATCCACTGAATTGGAAAACGGACGCCACGCCCGCCGACAGGACGCAGAACAAGGGCGCTGTATTTGTGACAAACGATTTGGAGGTGACGGAGGTGGCGCAGTTCTGCGGCGCGTACCTCGATACCGACAGGGGCGTCTTGAAGGTGCCGGATGTGGACCCGGCGGAGTATTCGATGCGCCCGGACGTTTTGCCGGAGGGATCGTTTCACACCTATGACCTGTATTTCTTCTGGAACAATCTCAAGGAAAATATCGGGGTAAGGCTGTCGGCATACCAAAGCCGTCATCAGGGTTGATTTACGGAACCGACAATGCTATACCGCATATTCAGGTCTGAAGAGGCGTTTACCAATGAGGGGCAATGTGCTGAACCATGATTTTCTCCGGGGGAACCGTACCCCGGGCGCGATTTTACTGAACATGCTGTTGGCCGCGGCCAGCCTTTTCGTCAACGGCTTCGGCGTATATCTGACGATTCAGGCGAATATTGGCGCGGGACCCTGGGATGTATTGAACCTGGGGCTGTCGAAGACGCTGGGCATACTGTACGGCAGCGCTTCCATTGCCGTTTCGTGTACCATACTGCTCATTGATATCGCCATGAAGGAGCCCATCGGCATTGCGATGTTCATTGACGCGATTGTGGTGGGCAAGTCGGTGGACTTTTTCAATCGGATCAATGCCGTGCCCGCCCGGCAATCGCTGGTGTCCGGGATTCCGGTCATGATCATCGGCCTGTTCATCATGGCGTATACCCAGTATACCTATATGATCGCGTCCCTGGGCTGCGGCCCGCGCGACACGCTGCTCGTCGGATTGGCGAAGCGGGTGAAGCGAATACCGATCGGCGCGGTCAGCATTGCCCTGTTGAGCCTGGCGACATTAACGGGCTGGCTCCTGGGAGGACCGGTCGGCGTGGGCACGCTGATCTGCGCCTTCGCCACCGGGCCCATCATGCAGGTGGCCTTTCGCACCGTCCATTTTGACCCTACCGGCGTGCGGCATCAGAGGCTAACGGATTCACTTCGGGCCATCATCGCCGGGCGTGCGGCATCAGAGGCTAACGGATTCACTTCGGGTCATCGTCGCCGGATGCAGATGCAAGGTTTAGGGAAATACCGCACAATACGGCGGCACATCAGGCGGTGCCTTTTCCGACATCTGCGGCTTGCAGATTTCTCGATTTACCACCAGTAAACCTTCGAAATCTGCAATTGCATCTGTCGAAAAAATCACTCGCCAGCTGACCACCTTAATTATGCGGTATTTCCTTAGGGAAATACCAATACCGCCCAATTCGGCAGTACGTTTGGCGGTGCTTTCTCCGCCAGCTGCATCCTGAAAATTCCTTGACTTACTGTAATCCGGATAATTAAGAGACGCAGTATCAGAGCTTAGCGAAGCTATCCGTATGATCTCCGGTGGGGATGGAAGGACTTCGGTCCTTTCCGCGCTGCCTTTGCTGGTATTCGCCGGGCAGCATACCGGTCTCCCGCACGAAGGCGCGGCGGAAGGTGCGGATGTTTCCATAGCCGCAGCTGTAGCAGATGGACGTTAGGGTCATGCGGGGGTCGCGCATCAGCATCCTGGCTTTGTCGATGCGTATGGCGTTGACAAAGCGCCGGAAATTGATGTGAAAACGCTGGGAAAACAGGTGGGAGAGATGGGAATGGCTGATGCCCAGTCCCCGCGCCGTGTTTTCGAGTGTGATGTCCTCGCAGGCGTGGTCGAAGATGTATTTGAACACCCGGTAGGCCAATCCCTGTTCGTTGTAGCTGCCGATGGGTCGCAAGGGCATTTTGCTGAGTGTGCTGGCGAGCAGCAGGTGCAGGTAAGCCAGCCGGATGGGGGAGGCATCGCCGTCGGGGTCGTTCATCAGCCTTTCGACGGCCAGGCGCGTATCGGCGTTGACGCATGCGCTGCGCAATACCGGCGTCTCGGGCAGGGCGTTCAGAAAGGTGTTGGTGAATTGGGGGATGGTATCGGCCAGAAAGAAGGCGGCGAGGCCCCGGGAATCCGGGCTCAGGCGGTCGAAGCTGTGGGGAATCAGCGGAAAGACGACGGCGATGTCCCCGGGGCGCAACACATATGCCTGCCCGTCGATCTGCATCGCCACCTCTCCCTGCAATACACAGGCGAGTTCCACGATCTCATGAACGTGCAGCGGAAAGGGGTAGCTGGTCATGCTCCCGATGAACAGATTTTCGCTGCGCGATTCGTAAAAGATGCTCATCCCGCTTCCCTCCTCAGGGGAGCTGTTTTTGTCCCCTATGGAGATTATATATCAAATCTTGTCATTTGAAAACTCATTTTTTGCATAGGCTATTTTTGTCCCTTTCTTTGAGCATTTTTGACTTGTGTGTTAACTGTTATGCTGCTATTATATTAATGAATGGTTACCTATGGCCATTATTCCCAAATGGGACGGCGATCATTGCCCGGATTACCGCTTGGGGGGTGCTCACATGCGTATCGATGAAAAGAAGGCCCGCTCTTATAAAGAGTTCCTGTATATTCTGCCCTTTATACTGCTCGTATTGGTGTTTTCCTATTTTCCGCTGTACGGATGGATATATGCCTTCCATGACTACCAGCCACCAAAGCCGATTACCGCGGAGACCTTTGTGGGGCTCAAGTGGTTCCACTACATCGTGTCCAACCCGGTGCGCACGGCGGATGTGCTGCGGGTGTTGCGCAACACCTTTGCTATGAGCGGCATATCGCTGCTGTTTTCCTGGTTTCCGATGATCTTCGCGGTATTCCTCAATGAGATCAAGTGCCGCCCTTACCAGAAGTTTGTGCAGACGGTGACCACGCTCCCCAACTTCATCAGCTGGGTGCTGGTGTTTTCCATAGCGTTCAACGTATTTGGTTCCAACGGCGCGGTGAACTCGGTGCTGATGGATATGAAGTTGATTGAAAAGCCCATATCGTTCCTGAAATCCAAGGATCACCTGTGGTTCAAGATGTGGCTTTGGCTGACGTGGAAAAACGCCGGCTGGGCGGCGATCATGTACCTGGCCGCCATCACCGGCATCGACGAGCAGATGATCGAGGCCGCCAGGGTGGACGGCGCGACCCGGATGCAGATCATTCGCCACATCATCATTCCCAGCATACTGCCCACCTATTTCGTGATCGTCATGCTGAACATCGCCAGCTTCCTGAATAACGGCATGGAGCAGTATTACGTGTTCCAGAACGACTTCAACCGAAAATACATAGAAGTGCTGGACCTTTACGTGTACAACTACGCCCGCAGCAGCATCAAGAATTACCCACTGTCCACGGCCATCAGCATGCTCAAGAGCATCGTCAGCGTGGCCCTGCTCGCCGGCACCAACGCGTTTTCCAAGCTGATTCGCGGCGAGGGGTTCATTTAATCCGATTGTCGGCGGGCTCCGTAACGAAGCCCGCCGCCCCGGAAAACGTGTCGTTTTCCTGATTGGGCTTACATTGGATTGGGAGGAATGAAAATGAGCAAGCGGAACCCCAACGGTGTGCAGTTGGACAGGAGCTTTTCGGACCGGCTGATCAGCGTGGTCACCTACGTGGTCTACGCCATCTTCGCGTTCGTGTGTATCTATCCGTTCTACTACATCTTCATCAACTCCATCAGCGCCAACAACCTGTCTGAGCGCGGAAAAGTCATACTTTATCCGATAGGGATTCACTTCCAGAACTATATCAACGTGACCAAGATTCCCGGTTTGCTGGACGCGGCGAAGATCTCCGTGCTGCGAACCGTGATCGGCACGGCGCTGACGGTGATCGTGGCCGGCTTCCTGGGCTACATGTTCACCCGCCAAACGCTGTGGCGCCGCAAGTTTTGGTATCGATTCGTGGTGGTGACGATGTATTTCAACGCCGGCATCATCCCCTGGTACCTGACCATGGACAAGCTGGGCATGACCAACAACTTCTGGGGCTACATCTTTCCCACGATCGTGCAGCCCTTCTACATCATACTGTGCAAGACCTTCTGCGAATCGGTACCCAGGGAGCTTCAGGATGCGGGGGAGATCGACGGCGCGGGTACGTTGCGGATATTCTTCAGCATCATGCTGCCGGTCATCAAGCCGATCCTCGCCACCATCGCCATATTTGCGGCGGTGAATCAGTGGAACGCCTTCCAGGACACGCTGCTGCTGATGACCAACACCGACAAGCTGAACACGCTGCAATACGTGCTGTTCCAGTACATCAACCAGGCAAACAGCCTGAAGGCGCTGATCAGCAGCACCACCTCTTCCAGCAATCTGGCAGCCACGCTGGCTCGCGCCGCTACCGCCACTTCGGTGCGCATGACGGTCACCGTGGTCGTGGTGCTGCCCGTGATGATGGTCTACCCGTTCTTCCAGCGCTTCTTCACCAAGGGCATTATGATTGGCGCGGTGAAGGGCTGACCAATGCTTTGGAATCGGATATACAGGCTTCGGCCTTGTATCATACAATCAAAGGAGGGGTATTATGAAACGGTTTATGTCTGTCCTGCTGGTGCTGGCGATGGTACTGTCCATGGGCCTGTTCAGCGCGGTTGCCGAGGAAGCGCCGCTGGTCATCGATGTCTATGACGCGGCGGCCAACTACAACGGCATCCAGTCCGGCTGGTTTGCCAAGGTCATCAAGGACCGCTTCAACATTGAACTGAACATCATCGCGCCCCAGGTCGTGGGCAACGAGGTGTTCGCCACCCGGGCCCAGACGGGCAACCTGGGCGACCTGATCGTTGTGGACAAGAAGGACTTCTCCGATCTGCTGGAAGCGGGCCTGGTGCGCGATATCAGCGACAAGCTGCCCGAGTGCGGGAACATCATGCAGTTCAAGGAGCAGATCGACGTCTACAACAAGGGCCTGACCGGCAAGGACGGCGTGTACTACGGCATTCCCTCTGAGATGTCCGACACTTCACCCACGTCCATCACCGACGACGTGATCTATTCCTCCCCGATGCTTCGCTGGGATCTTTATACCGAAGTGGGCCGTCCGAAGCTGGAGAACCTGGACGACCTTCTGGACTGCCTGGCCAAGATCCACGAGGTCCATCCCACCAACGAGGATGGCGATCCCGCCTATCCCTTCACGCTGTGGCGCGACTGGGACGGCAATGACAACATGATCGGCATCGCGAACGTGGTGCAGCTGACCACCTGGTACGGCGAGAAGCTGAAGCAGAGTGCGATCCTGAAGCCCGACAACACCTTCACCAAGGTCTATGACCGCGACGCTGCCTACTACAAGATCACCAAGTTCCTGAACAAGGCCTATCAGATGGGCCTGGTCGATCCCGAATCCGGCGAGCAGCCCTGGGACGACGTGGCCAATAAGCTGTCCACCGGCCGTGCTGACGTGATGTGGTACAGCTGGCAGACCGGCTTCTGGAACAGCGTGGATCGCCTGAATGCCGGCACGGGCTTCATCTTTATCCCCGTGGGCGACATGTACTTCTATGCCGACGCTGACCGCTACTATGGCTCCGACCGCATGTTCGGCATCGGTTCCCAGGTGGAGGGCGAGAAGTACGATCGGCTTATGGAGTTCCTGGACTGGTATGCAAGCCCCGAAGGCGCTACCTTCCAGCACTGCGGCATCGAGGGCCTGAACTACATCGTCGGCGATGATGGCAAGTTCGTGCCCTACAAGGACAATGCCCTGATGGACAACCTGCCCGTGCCCGAGGAGTACGGCGAGGGCGGCTACAACGACGGCAACAACCAGATCAACCAGTGGATCGTCGCTTCCTACTGCGTCAATCCCATCACCGGCGAGCGCTTCGCCCAGAAGTTCTGGCAGTCCTACAAGGATATGACCATGACCGACATGAAGCGGGAATGGCAGGAGACCTTTGACGCCGAGGATTCTGTGGATTACATGAAGAAGAACGGCCAGCTGTTGGCCAGCCCCAGCGTGGACTTCACTCCCAAGGCCGACGACAACGACATCGCCGCACTGCGCGTGGACGTGAATACCCAGCTGTGCTCCTACACATGGAATCTGATCTTCTGCGAGACCGACGATGAGTTTGAGGCTCTGTGGGATGAGATGACCGAGCAGCTGGATGGTTTCGGCTATGAGCAGCTGTACGCCTTCGACTGTGAGAACTATCAGACCGAGGTTGACGCCAAGATCGCAGTGGCTGAATAATACAGTAAAACCCCGTGCAGGGGCGCCGCATCGGCGCCCCTGCGGCGGTTTTGGATTCATATACGGAGGAGACAACGAGCATGGATAGATCCGCCATTCTCCCGGACGGCACAGGCTTTGATTTCTGGGAGCGGGAATGCCATTATGACCGGGAGCTGATCGTGGACGGCGCTTCCCGGTTATCCAGCGACGACAACGACGGCAGTGCCGAAAGGCCGCTCAAAACCATCAATCGGGCGGCGCAGCTGGCAACGCCGGGCACCCGGGTGCGCATCCACGCAGGCCTGTACCGGGAGTGCGTATCCCCGGCAAGGGGCGGCGAGGGTCCCGGGCGCATGATCGCCTACGAGGCCTTCGGCGACGGCCCGGTGGTGATTCGCGCCTCCGAGGTTGTGCGGGATTTCATACCCAGCACGGGCTGGCGGCTGCAGCGTCCCGGCCAGGCGCGTGACGTGTCAGGCGTGCGGGTGTGGCAGTACGCCCTCGATCCGGACCTGTTCAGGGGTTACAACCCCTTCTGTGCGATAAACATGCTCCACGACCGACTGTTCATCGAATACGACAAGACGGATATGACGCCCTACCTGAATCGGCGGGGTTGCGTGTTCTGCGACGGTAAGCCGATGAAACAGGTGGCGCTGTACAACCAGCTGGCGGATGAGACGGACACCTACTGGGTGGAGCACAACGGACAGAGGGTTCATTTCAGGCTCGCCGGCGACGACAACCCGTCAAACCACCTGATCGAGGTGACGGTGCGGGAGCAGTGTTTCGCGCCCCAAATGCCTTTTTTGTCCTACATTCGTCTCAAGGGCCTGACCTGCGAGCACGCCGCCAACGGCGCACCGGTGCCACAGCGCGGCGCGATCTCCGCCTACCGGGGCCACCACTGGATTATTGAGGACTGTGAAGTCAACTGGGCCAACGCCGTGGGCATCGATGTGGGCAACGAATGCTGGCATCACGAGCATTCGGAAGGCGAGATCATAGGCTATTCCGTCATACGCCGCTGTAAGATTCGCAACGCGGGTGTCTGTGGCATCGCAGGACTCTTCGCCGAGGGGATGCTCATCGAGGACAACCTGATCGAGGGCACCGGCTGGCAGCGCATGGAGCTGTCCTGGGAGGCTGGCGGCGTAAAGCTGCACAACAGCGTGAACGGGCTCTTCCGGCGCAACGTGTTCCGCAACACCCTGCGGGCGGATCACCTGTGGCTGGACTGCCACAACGAGAATAACCGGATCACAGGGAACCTTTTCCTGAATGGCATCGAGCAGCGGGAGGCCATATTCATCGAATGCACCCGGGACGGTGTGAACCTGATCGACAACAACATCATCTGGAACGTGGAGGGGCGCTTTGACCCGGCGAAGGTGCCGGTGGAGCCGGGCTCCTCCGGCTGGTACAAGCTGCGGGAGGACGAATCCGTGAACGGGTATGCCGTCTACGGCGAGGGCACGGACAGGCTGGTCATCGCCCACAACCTGATCGGCAAGTGCCGCCACAGCGGTTATTACGCCAAGCCGGTAGGCTTTCGGATGGGTGGCATGGACCGCGGCGGCACCTCGCGAAGGGCGCAGATTATCAACAACATCTTCTATGACTGCGGCGAGGCGGCGATCGTATTTCCCACAAGCGACAACGTCGCCGAGGGCAACCTGTACGTGCGCATGACTGGCGGCTACCTGCGGGTGATGTACCCACAGCCCGAGGTCTGCCTGAACCTGCCCGCCTGGCAGGAGTTCCTTGGCTTCGACCTTCAGGGGCAGAATGGCTGGTTCGACATAGCGCTGGACGAGGCCGCCGGGACCTTGAGCGTAAGCCGCGGCGCGAACGCGCCCTTCGGCCTGCCCGCCCAATTGAAGCGGCTGGCGCTGACCTGCAACCCCGGGGACGTTCGCGCCGTGCCGGGAAAAGCGGGCGTCACCACTGACATGCTGGGGCGGGACAGGGGAGAAGCATCGCTGCCGGGGCCATTCGTCGATTGGGATGAAGTCATTTCGCTAAAGGAGGCATTGCCATGCTTAGAGTAGTCCGAACGGGAAACGGTCTCGTGCGGGGTATTCCCGCGGCGGACCCCCGCGTCACCAGCTTCAAGGGCATTCCCTTCGCAGCACCGCCGGTGGGGGCCAACCGCTGGCGCGCGCCCCAGCCCTGCGCAAACTGGGAGGGAGAGCGGGATTGCGCCCGATTCGCTCCCATATCGATGCAGGAGACACCCGGCATCGGAGATGTCATCTATAACCGGGAATGGCACGTGGATCCGGAGATCCCCATGAGCGAGGATTGCCTGTACCTGAACATCTGGACAGGGGCGAAGGCGGCGGATGAGAAGCAGCCGGTGCTGGTGTGGTTCTTCGGCGGCGGGTTACAGTACGGCTATCCCGCCGAGATGGAGTTTGACGGCGAACGGCTGGCGCGGCGGGGCATCGTCGTGGTGTCTGTCAACTACCGCATCGGCGTGTTGGGATACATGGCCCATCCCCAGCTGACCCGTGAGCAGCCCGAGGCCCCCGCCAATTTCGGCAGCCTGGATCAGCAAGCGGGGCTGCGTTGGGTTAAACGCAATATCGCGGGCTTCGGCGGCGACCCAGACAACGTGACCATCGCGGGCCAATCCGCTGGCGGCGGCAGCGTGCTGTCCCAGATCAGCTGCAAGCAGAACACCGGGCTGTTTCACCGTGCCGTCGTGATGAGCGCCATGATCCGCGACCCTTACGGCGTGCGTGAGGTGGGTCGCCCTGAACCGCTGGCGGAGGCTGAACAGAATGGTGCGGCGTTCCTGCGCTTTATCGGCGCCGGGAGCCTGGAAGAAGCACGGGCCATGGACGCCGTGTTCATACGGGATCGCTACGCCGAATACATGCGTCAATGCCGGCCGATGTTCACCGTGCTGGACGACCGCTTCTGCACAGGCGACCCCCTGGCCCAGTACCTGAGCGGAGACTGTGTGGATGTACCCATGCTGGCGGGAAACACCGCGGACGAGTTCCCGAACGGACTGCCGGCCGGGGATGAGGCGTCCCTTGCTGACGCGGCGGGGGCCTGCTTCGGGGCGGACGCCGGCCGTTACCTCGGCTTTGAAGAGAGTCACGTGCGGGGCGAAGCCGGGTTCGGCACGGTAAACGGCATCGGTCTGACGGTACGCGGCGTGTTTGAGCGCAAGGCGCGGCAGGGCGGGAAGAACTATTACTATTGCTTTGACGCCGACATTCCCGGCTGGGATCACCCCGGCACCTTCCATTCCGTGGACCTGTGGTTCTTCTTTGAGACGCTGGCCAAGTGTTGGCGGCCCTTCATTGGGCGTCACTACGACCTGTCCCGACAGATGTGCAACTACTGGGTCAACTTCATCCGCTGCGGCGACCCCAACGGCGCGGATGCCGACGGTACACCCATGCCAGAATGGGGACCCTATACTTCTGAATCCCCCTGCGTGATGACCTTCACTGGCGAGGGACCCGTGAGCGCCGTAGTGCCGCCGTCTCCCTTCGAGCGTTTTTTGATCGACAGGGTTGTTGACAGGATTTGAAGGGGAGGGTTATAATACTAATCTCAACAAGTCCCTTGACTTGCCGCCAGCAAGCCTGCGGGCCTTCGCCTTGGTATGACGAAAAACCCGCTCGCATGCTTGCATACATTTAGATTGAGATTAGTATAATCATAGCAATCCGGTCCTGTGCCTGAGCGGTGCATGAGGCGATGACGTCTGCGTTGCTATACGAATTACCGAAGTAGTGTCATAAGAATCATAAATGCGCCGCACCGAGACGGCGGAAAAACGGGAGGAAATCTCATATGCGGAGCATCAATATCAACCGCGGGTGGCGGTTTGGCCTCGGGCAGATCGACAACAACCGGCGGTTGAACGGGGAATTGAACGAGCGCGTGGTGGATCTGCCCCACGATTACATGATCGAAACGGACGTGTTTGCCGACGCGCCGTCCAGGCAGGCCAGCGGCTATTACAACGCTGGCGTGGCCCACTACTGGCGGCAGATCGATATTCCTGCCGAATGGGAAGGAGAGCGGATCGCATTGCGCTTGGACGGGGCGATGATGAATTGCACCATCGAAGTCAACGGCGCGAAGGCCGCCCTGCACCATTACGGCTACGCGCCCTTCGAGGCGGACATCACCCATCTGGTCTATCCCGGCGGGGCAAACAGCGTCGTCATCACCGTCAATCCCAGCATGCAGCCGAATTCCCGCTGGTACTCTGGCGCGGGCCTGTTCCGCGGGGTGTCGCTGGTCCACATGCCAAAGCTCCACATCGCTTTCGGGGGCCTGTCCGGCTATACAAAAAGGATAGAGTACGCGCCTGATGGCAGCACTGATACCGCTTATCTGAAGGTATCCGCTGAGATTTGCAACGCATACGCAGAAAACCGGCTGGCTGAGGTGATCTTTGAGCTGATCGAGGATACCGATGGCGCGGTCGTCCGCAGCTCGAAGACGCTGACCCAGGTGCCGCCGATGGCGGAAACGACGGCGCATATGACCCTGACCGTGGACAATCCGAAGCTGTGGAGCGCCGAAGCGCCGAACCTGTATCGGCTGGTGGCGCGGGTGAAGGACACGGGTACCTACAAGACGCACATCGTCCCTGCCGACTGTCCAACCGTGGATGAGGCGCAGGTGTTGTTCGGCATCCGGACCATTGAGGCGGACGTGAAGCATGGCCTGCGCATCAATGGCAAAGTCGTCAAGCTGAAGGGCGGCTGCCTGCATCACGACAACGGCGTGATCGGCGCGGTGAGCCTCTACGACGCAGAGGCATGGAAGGTGCAGAAGCTGAAAACGGTCGGCTTCAACGCCATCCGAACCACCCACAACCCGCCTTCCGCGGCACTGATCGAAGCCTGTGACCGGCTGGGCATGTATGTGTTCGATGAAGCCTTTGACGCATGGGGCATGGGTAAACAGCCCGGGGACTACAACCAGTACTTCGAATCCGACTGGCAGGCGGACCTTTCCGCCTTTGTGCGCCGGGATCGCTGCCACCCCAGCGTGATCCTATGGTCCACCGGCAACGAGATCACCGAGCGCGCCGGTCTGAATGACGGTTATGTGTGGGCGACCCGGCTGGCAGAGGCTGTTCGCGTGCTGGACCCCAGCCGTCCGGTTTCCAATGGCATCTGCTCCTTCTGGAACGGGCTGGACGATGTGTTGATGGCCGACCAGCTGCGCCAGTGGCGCACAGAGGGGAGCCTGCAAAACGCCGATATGGGCGGTGCAGCGAACCTGCTGTGGGAGCGGTATACCGAGGCCTTCGCCAACGGGCTCGACGTGGTGGGCTACAACTACATGGAGGATAAGTACGCCCAGGACCACGAGTTGTTCCCGGAGCGGGTGATGCTGGGCTCTGAAAACTATCCCGTGGAAGTGGGCCGGCACTGGCCGATGATCGAGCGCACTCCCTGGGTGATCGGCGAATTTACCTGGACGGCCTGGGACTACATCGGCGAGGCCGGCATTGGCAGAGCCACTTTCTATGACCCGGATGCTCCCAATGCGAAGGATGGCGCGAGCCCGTGGATCATCGGTTCGCCCTTCCCGTGGCGGCTGGCGAACGACGCCGATTTCGACATCACCGGCGCGATTCGCCCCCAGGGCGTCTATCGCCGCATCACATGGGGCAGCCGGGAGACCGCCGCTTTCAGCTATGATCCTTCCAATTACGGCAAGGTGGAGGTGCTGTCGGGCTGGGGTTTCCCTGCCGTGTTGGACAGCTGGACCTGGCGTGGCCAGGAGAACAGGCCCGTGGAAGTGCTTGTGTTCAGCGGGGCGGAGGAAGTAGAGCTGGTCGTCAACGGCAAGTGCGTTGGCCGCAGGCGTGCCGGAGAAGCCCAGGCACACGACATGCCCATGACCTTCCTGTTCCACACCACTTACCAGCCCGGTCTGCTGGAGGCGGTGAGCTACAGCGGCGGTGTGGAGATATCCAGGGCGACACTGAGGACGGCTGGCACGCCGGAGCGGATTCGCCTGACGCCGGAAACCGGACCCATGCGGGCGGACGGGGAAGCCCTGGCCTATGTGCGGGTGGAGCTGCTGGATGGAAAAGGCCTGATCGTCCCGGACGCCGCGGTGAGGCTCAGGGCAGAGGCGAGGGGCGCGGCGCGATTGCTGGGCTTTGGCTCCGGCAATCCCATTACAGATGAAAACTATACCCATGGCGAATTCACCAGCTATCGCGGCACGGCGCTGGCGGTACTACGCTCGGGCTACGAGGCCGGTACCGTGGTTTTCAAAGTGGAGGCCATGGGCGTTGGTTCCGCGCAGATCGAACTGAAGGTCGAAAACGGCATCTCATGATGGCCCGGGAGTGTGTTTCATTCATGGCATACCCGTATAGTGGTATGCCTTTATGAAACACGCTCTGATTTTCAAATATATGTAACCGTTCAGTCGCCTACAAATTCTGATTTGTCGAGCTGACGCGCAGGAATTAGGGATTAGGGAATAGGGATTAGAAATAGCGACTGCTGCGTTCCAAACGCTAACTTACCGGGGAGTATCGGGGGGCGGCAGCGCCCCCGATCTTTAATCGTACGCGGCGG
Source organism: uncultured Eubacteriales bacterium (assembly GCA_900318045.1). Lineage (GTDB taxonomy): Bacteria > Bacillota > Clostridia > Christensenellales > Aristaeellaceae > UBA2862. The sequence continues at coordinate 796 of ONJE01000080.1, read as the reverse complement.
CGTGTACGCCGCGGGCGCGGAAATCGCTTGCGATTTCAGGCAAATCTGAGGGGGATGTATTGAAGGGGGACCTGTCCCCCTTCAAGCGGGCGATAGCCCGCGACAAATCAGAAGTTGTCTGTATCCCCAATACCGTCGGAGGACTATAAATGGACTACAATCTGCTTCAATCCCAGCTCTCCGGCCTTGCGGAGGCTGACAGATGGTATGTGCCGCTGATGGCCAACGCGGCGGCGTTGCTGTACGACGCCATGGAAGATGTAAACTGGGTGGGATTCTACCTGCTGCGGGGCGAAAAGCTGGTGCTGGGTCCTTTCCAGGGCAAGGTGGCCTGCATCCACATTCCCCTCGGCAAAGGGGTCTGTGGCACGGCGGCGCAGCGGGACGAGACGCAATTGGTGCCGGACGTGCACGCCTTCGCCGGCCACATCGCCTGTGACAGCGCTTCCAAATCTGAAATCGTCGTGCCCATCCACAGCGGCGGCGGGGTCGTCGCCGTGCTGGACATCGACAGCCCCATCCTGAACCGCTTTTCCGAGGCGGACCGGATGGGGCTGGAGGGGTTTGTCAGGGTGCTGGAGGACAAGCTGGATATGCGATCAAACTGAATTGAGCGGTATTATCTGTTCAGTTGCATACAAATTCTGATTTATCGGGATGTTTACGGATAGGCAAAGGGAAGTACAAAGGGAAGAGGGAACAGGGAACAGGGAACAGGAAAAGCCGCGCGCGAAACGATACAACCAGGACAAAGGAAACGTTTCCGCGATAAAATGAGATGCGGAATCCCTGAAAA